>JBFHKL010000016.1:0-28885 GCA_041595375.1 Saccharicrinis sp. | reverse complement strand
TCCTGTAGGTTTGAGTAGTATGATAATTTTCAATAGCCTTTGCCACATTGTTATCATCCGTTTAAATTAACTGCATTTTAAAAAGTGTAGTGATAAAAAGAATTCTATCGGCCGAAGGGGAAATTCATAGGAGGAAAAATATTTAAAAGTTGAATATTAAAATACCGTGTTCCGCAATAAATAAAGGGCATAGGTTGGGAGTATAAATACCAGAGTTGGGTACTATTAATAAGTTTGCCGAAATTTTTGTTTAGGTTAATGAAAAGGATAAATTTATAAGCCAAATAAAAGTTTTGGCTCGGTGAGATTTTAGGAGATTTTGTTTTTGTTATGGTAGATAAAGCGCAGCCCAATTTTTACCACTCAAATAAACAGGTTAACGATAGTAACAATTGTAACAAAAGATATTCGAACCACTTTTACAGATTATTTATATTTTAGACTGCATGAATGATTTTATAAAAGAAGCAGATCTTGTTTCTTCTCTTTCCAACGACGTTAAAGAAGAATTATCATTATATATTAAGAAAAAAACTTTTAAAAAAGGGGATATGGTGAATCGCAAGGGTCATATATCTCGTCATCTTTATTTTGTTGAAAGCGGACTCATAAAACATTATTATTATTACAATGGGAATCAATTTATTTTAAGATTCTTTTGTGCCAATCGTTTCGTCACGATTTCTGATAGTTTTCTGAAAAACATACCTGCCGATTATTCTACTATTGCAATAGAAGATACTAGCCTAATTTATTTAGAATATGATAAGCTGGAAGAGCTATGCGCAAGACATCATTCTTTTGAGACTTTTGTCAGAAAAGTGATATCCAATATGGCTATTACTTCAATTGAACGATTAAAAATTATGCTTCATTCAAATGCCAGTGAACGCTATACTAAATTTATAGATGAATATGGTCATCTACAACAACGCATTAGTTTGGGTGATACGGCTAGCTATATTGGTATCTCGCAAGTTTCTTTGAGCCGAATCAGATCACGTAAGTGATTTTTTAACATATGTAAAAAAAAGTGATGATGCGATGATCTATTTTTGTCATAGATGTTTAACTAAAAACAATATTTATGAACAATATAGGATTAAAATTAGATTACGCAGAGGAAGCTGTAGGTAAGCTAAATGCTTATTTAAGTAGTTTGCAAATCGCCTATATGAATGTACGGGGATATCACTGGAATATTGAAGGAAAACAATTTTTTGTTCTGCACGGAAAATTTGAAGAAATCTATAATAGTCTGAATGATATGGCTGATGAAGTAGCAGAACGTATCTTAATTCTTGGAGGTAAACCTTTGCATGCCTTCACTGACTACCTAAAAATTTCAGAGATTAACGAACAGATAAATGTCAGTTCGGCTGAAGCTACTGTTTCAAACCTTCTTAATGAAACTAAAAAGCTTTTGGCTACGGAACGTGAAATTCTTTCGTTTGCTTCAGAAAATGGAGACGAAGGAACTGTTGCTCTAATGTCAGAATATATTGGCGAACAAGAAAAATTAATTTGGATGTTAAATGCAGTATTAAAATAAGAAATTATGGCATGTGTTAATGGTGTGAAACCACTTAAAAAGAAAATTAAATCAGAAGAAACAGTAATTAATACACAATTAAATCAGGAGGTTAAAAAAATGAGCGCAACAATGGTAAGACAAGAAATGCCTGAATTTGAAATGGAAGCATATAATGCACAAACAGGCCACTATACTACAGTATCAAGTAATGATTATAAGGATAAATGGACAGTCGTTTGTTTTTATCCTGCTGACTTTACTTTTGTGTGTCCAACAGAAATTGCTGCAATGAATGCACATTATGATGAGTTTCAGGAATTGGGCGTAGAACTTTTACCTGTTTCGGTAGATTCTAAATTCTCTCACAAACGATTTGTTGAGACAGAACCAATCCTTAAAGGATTAAAATTAACGATTGGTGCAGATACAACAAAAGAGGTAGCTCGTGCTTTTGGGGTTTTAATTGAAGAAGAAGGCGTTGCTCTTAGAGGAAGATTCCTTTTTAACCCTGATGGTGTTTGTGTGGCTCAGGAAGTGCAGGCTGATTCTGTAGGTAGAAATGTGAAGGGATTTTTAAGACAGATTAAAGCTTGGCAACATGCAAGTAAAACCGGAGAGGTTTGTCCTGCTGGTTGGGTGCCTGGTAAAAAAACATTACCCGTTCAAACGGATATGGAGCAAATGACCGGTAAAGTAGGTGATTATATTACTTTAGACGAGATTCTGAGTTAATCATAGCTAAATATTTAAGTAATTTAGTTTTAATAGTTTATCATTGATTCAACGGGGTAAGTCTTTTACGTGTACTTATCCCGTTATTGTTTTTATTAAAACAATCATCTGCTAAAATAAAAAGATAATTATTTAAAAGAGTTGGTTAGCAATTGTTAATAAACGGAGTGCTTACCTCGTTTTCCGTAGTCAGCTTGTTATCTTACTTGTAGTCATTCATCTGCTGAATAAGTTACCGTGGAACAGTCAAATAAAGCTTTACTCCAGCATTTTTCAATTTCTAAATTAGAAGATTATTCCACTAATAAAGACTGCCTGACTAACAACAAGGCGCATTCGCACAATCATTATATTATTTTATTAATTTCTGCCGGACAAGGCATGCATATCATCGATTTTAAGGAGTATGCTTTGAAGCTGGGAAGGATTTTTTTTATCTCATCAGGACAGGTACATCAATTTGAAAATAAATCTGTTTCAGGATATTATCTTTCATTTGATCTTGATTTCTATCATAGTGTAAAGTCAATATTTAAGTTATATGATTTCCCCTTTTTTCATACTGCTCTTACCTTGCCTTATCTCGATTCTGAGGATGATTACATAAAACTGTATCGCTTGGCACAAGGTCTGGATGAGGAATATCATTCCTTAGATCATTTTGGTAAATTGAGTATCTTAAGAGCTAACCTGGAAAATCTACTGATCTACTTAACACGTATACGTCAGAAGCAGCAGACTGACTATGCAGCTATTTTAATTCCAAATAACGAAAAATTGAGAAAGCTGGAGCTGCTTATTGAAGAGCATTATAAAGAGCATAAGGATATCTCTTTTTATGCCTCACAATTAAATATCAGTGCCCGACATTTAAACCATATCATTGCTAAAAAATCAGGTAAATCCATATCGGTTATGATTCAGGACAGGTTATTGATGGAAGCCCAAAGGCAATTATTACATACCGAAATGACTGTTAATGAAATTGCCTATGCTTTAGGTTTCAGTGATAAAGCCTATTTTCATCGTTTCTTTAAAAAATATACGGGAATAACTCCTCGTAGTTTTAGAAATAATTTTCTTAGGTAGTAAGCACTTAAAAAACCCATGCCGTAATAGATTATACTTTCCCTGTTGATCTCCTAAAAGTACACCTTTTCACTTACATTTTGCACCCAATAACATAGCTGTAAAGTATATTTTTGTAGTGTTAGATAACATTTACGCAATCATAACTATATCAATATGAAACGAGCCATGAGAACTCCTTTCTGACAAAACTTGTCCTGATTTATCGGGAGGTTGATGATTTATCTTGGGAGTTCCCCCGCAATTCTGCGGGACAGGTTATGCAGCAAACAAAAATTATAAACGCATGAAAATCACAAAAAAACAATTACTTTCTTTGCCAGGCATAACAATTGTGTTGGCATTACTAACAGCCATGGCTCCCTTGGGTATCGACTCCTATTTGTCATCAATACCGGATATGGCAAAAGATTTTGGGGTGCCTATTAATGAGGTTGAATTAACGCTGACCATTTATTTTTTGGGTTTTGCCATTGGTAATTTTTTAGGAGGTCCAGCTTCTGATGCCTTTGGACGAAAGACCATAGCTATAAGCGGAATCCTTATTTATCTGATCTCGGCTTTGCTTATTCCTTTGGCTGGCAGTATTCAATTGGTATGGTTTTTAAGAGCCACGCAATCCATAGGAGGTGGTTTTGCTACAGTAACGCCCATGCTTTTTATCCGTGACTGGTTTGAAGGAAAAAAGGTGGCTAAACTGGCTACTATTATTAGCATGATTATGATGTTTGCTCCTTTACTGGCGCCTATTGTTGGTACCGGTATCGCCTATTATTTTGGATGGAAGAGTATATTTTTCTTTTTGTCCATCTATGCAAGCATAATAGCTTTAATCGTTATCTTTCTTATTCCGGAGTCGAGACCCCAAAATATGATCACCAATTGTATATCTACCAAAGAAATTGTGGGTAAATATAAAATGCTGTTTTCAAAAGCACCAGCCGTTTATATTTTACTGGCTATCGGTTTATCCATGGCAGGTATGTACGTTTTTATTACTGCAGGATCGTTTATTTACCTTGATTATTTTGGTTTTTCTGCAGATTTTTTCCCTATTCTTTATGGAGCAAATGTGATGATGAATTTGTTATTATCCTTGTTAAATAATCAGTTGCTTAAAAAGTATTCTATTCAAACTGTTTTTAGAGCGGGCGTATCTATTCAGCTGGCAGCCGGAGTTTTATTGTTTTTCTCTACCTGGCAAAATCCATCATCTTTTATTTTTGTATTTATAGGTATCGTATTATTTGTAGGTAGTATAGGAATGATCTTTGGTAATGGTACAGGCATTTTACTTAACCTGGTACCAGAACTCAGTGGATCTGCTAATGCCATGATTGGCCTTACTCGTTTTTTATTTGGCTCGATAGCCGGATCCTTGGTGGCTTATTTTCATACGGGTCATTTATTTCCGGTAGGTATTTTTATGTTATTATGTGCTGCCTTGGCTAGCTTTTTCTTTTTTCTATACCAGTATAATTCAAAAGAATCCTATGCAATGGCAACAGTTACAGTAAAAAAATAAATGATGAAAATTCCGGGTGATAAACAAAGTTTTCGCATGTTTGGTGCCCATATCAGGCGTAAAGCGCTCAGTAGTTATCATAGAGAGTAGGTTAAATTAAAATTTAATTGTATAGGTCTTAAGCAGAATGAGGTATTTGCTGATTTAGGATTTCATTATAGGCTTTTATTTAAAAAGGGGAGTTGATTTATTGCAGTAGCGCTAAAGGATCAAATGACCATTGGTTTAAAGACAGGTTTGTAGTTTAGATCTATTAATAAAAGTATTATATTAACTATTGCCTGTTAACAGTTGTCCGGTGTATTAAATTTACCTCCCTTTACGTATGGATTCAAAAAAGTATGTAACTTAGGTTATAATTGTATTAAGTGCCAGCAATTTAAAGATTAATGAGATATGCATCATTTATCGGCTAATTATGTAAAAGTTAAGTTCACTACAAATTAGAGTTTGTTGTAATAATGTAATTTAAATAGCCTATGGAACCTCAGAATATAAAAAAGAAAACTTTTGGAACCTTTGCTGGAGTATTTACACCTACAACACTTACAATTCTAGGTGTAATCATGTACATCAGGCAACCATGGGTTGTTGGTAATGCAGGAGTTATTGGGGCATTGGCTATTGTTTTATTGTCTGTGGCTATTACATTTACAACTGCTCTCAGCTTATCTTCTATTACCACTAATGTTAGAATAGGTAGTGGTGGCGCCTTTAGTCTTATTTCGCAATCGTTAGGTTTGGAAATAGGCGGAGCCATTGGAATTCCTTTTTATTTTGCTCAGGCTATTGCTGTAGCTATGTATATTTTTGGATTTCGTGAAGGCTTACAAATACTTACTCCGGATGTTAATCCTTTTATTCTTGATGTAAGTATTTTTTCCCTTGTTTTACTTATCGCTTTTATCAGTACAAGTTTTGCATTTAAAATTCAATATGTTATCCTTGGGGTTATTGTGCTTTCTTTAGCATCCATTTATGGCGCACTATTAACCAATGAATTGAATTATAGTATTGAATGGTTTGGTAAGTATTCAGGTTCTATAGAAAATGATTTTAATGGCTCCTCTTTTTGGATTGTTTTTGCTGTTTTCTTTCCTGCTGTAACAGGTGTGATGGCAGGGGCAAATATGTCTGGTGATTTAACAAATCCACGAAGAAGTATTCCTTATGGAACCATTTCTTCGGTTATAATTACCACCTTAATTTATATTAGTTTAATTTTTGTGGCAGCCCTGATTGCTACCCCTGAAGAATTGGCAGGTAATTATAATGTTTTTATAGATAAGGCATTATATTCCCCAATTGTGTTAGCCGGATTATTAGGAGCCACGCTTTCTTCGGCACTTGGCTCTTTTGTGGGAGCACCAAGAATTTTATTGGCATTGGGAGAAAAAAGAATTTTACCGCAGAGTCAAAGATTATCTAAATTATCCAGCAGGGGAGAGCCTGTGAATGCCATGTTAATCACCGCTGTAATTGTAGTTATAGGTATTTTCTTGCGAAATTTGAACACCATTGCACCTATTCTTACCATGTTTTTTATGATTACCTATGCAATGGTAAATATTGTGGCTCTGGTTGAGCAGTCATTGGGTTTGCCAAGTTACAGACCCACCCTTAAGATCCCACTCTTTGTTCCGGCAATTGGAGCTTTGGGATCCATTGCTATCATGTTTGTAATGAATGTAATTGTTGCTTTATTCTCATTAGTTTTCATCGTGTTTTTTTACCTCTATCTGGTAAAAATGAATATAAAATCCGCTGCCGGAGATTCCAGAAGTGGTCTGTTTACGGCACTGGCAGAGTGGGCAACCAAAAAAACAAACAATTTAAGACAGGAAAGGGAGGTTAGATCATGGCGACCAGATTTATTGATGCCTGTTAGTATGCCCAAAGAACTTCGTAGCTCATTTAAGCTGATTCATTCCATCATTTATCCTAAAGGTTCTATCAAAATATTGGCCTTGCGTAATGTAAATGAAGATGAACAAAAAAATCTGGAAAATTTTCTTAAAAATGCGGTTAAAAAATTTAAAGAAAGTGAACTGTCTGTCTCTTATACAACAATTGATAATACCGATTTTAATACCACTGTAAATGTGAGTATGCAGTCTTTAAATGCAGCCTTTTTTAAGCCGAATATAATCTTTGCAAGTATAGATACCTCCACCTCTAATTTGAATTATTATAACAATCTTTTATTGGATGCGAAGAAAAATAATTTTGGTCTCATTATTTATATCCCCTTTTCAACAGCCAGTTTGGCCATAGAAAAAAGTATTAATTTATGGATTACTAATGTACCTGAAAACTGGAAGGAATCATTTAATATCAATAATAATGACCTATCTACATTAATTTCATTGTTGATTTGTAGGAACTGGAAAGGAAATATTGAGGTTCATATTATGAATAACAATCTTCAAATGGAGTTTTCAAAAACGGATATAGAAGATTTACATACAATGGTGAGATTTCCCAAGAATACGACAATAGCTATAAATCAGGGTGAGTTACTAGATAATGTAATTAGGGAAAGAAATACTGATGTGAATATCTTTAATGTGGAGGAGGGTATGTTAGTTGAGGATATGGTTAAATTGGTAAATTATTCACGCATTTCAGCCATTTTTTGTGTAGATTCTGATTTTGAAAATGTTTTGGTCTAAAAATATGATTATTCTACTACTTAATGACCTTTAGTGAGGAAGTGTTGACAATAAATTAAAAGGTGAGATTATTTAATCGACCATGGTTGATGAGAAAAAACGCATTGGTACTTGAAAAAAAAGTATGAGTGTTAGCCTATAGTTTATAGGGAAATAAGGTAGTCTGGTTACTAATTCTTATTATAGTTATTTATTAGTATGCTTCTTGCCTAAAAGACTCTTTGGTGTTAAAAGGGAAAAAATAAAAATTGTGTGATTTTTAGATGGTATATGCGAATAATTAGTAAGAAGTTTAACTGAATATTTACGCAAATGGGAAATCTCAAATTTTTATCCCTCTTCAATCGAATCATCGTACCTGTATTTCTGTTGGTTCCGTGGTATGCGCTTGCTCATTCTAATAAAATGGTAAGCCAGCATAGCTTTTACAGAACTCGTTTTTGTTCGTATAGGTTAAAATGATAATAATGAATCTTTCTGTAATGAAATTATTGAATAAATTATCTGTGCACGCAATGATGAATCAACTAAAAAATTACCTCCAGTACATTTAGTTTCTATTTTAAGGAAACAGACCTATTTATTGGTGATATTATACAAGCACTAAATGTATTTGTCACCTTTGAAGGAAGTGTAAAATATATGGTGGTTTGAGAAGTAAATCCTTGAAGGACGTAATTTTTTTGAGGATATTATTGCTCCAGTCAGCCCAAAAGCTAATTTATTTTATAAATTGATGTCATAAAAAGTTTATGATGATGCAAAAGAAACAAATACTCAGATTATTACTATTTAGTACAACCGTAATATCCCTGTTTTTTGTGCCCTGGATTATTCTTAGGGCATGGGTAGTACCCTTGTCAGATTCTGTTGAGGAGGAGGTGAATAGAGCTGTTGGACTTGGGTTTGATGGAATTGTTGTTTATATTGATCAGACAGGAAAAAAACCTGCCTTTTATGCATCAGGGTGGAAAGATAAGGAAAACAAAATAACAGCTGATCCACATGCTTTATTCAAAATAGCCAGTATTAGTAAGTTATACGATGCTGTGGCTATTGCCCAATTGGTAAATAGCAAACGCTTGTCCTTGGATAAAACACTAGCCCATTACTTTCCGGAACTTGCAGGAAGAATAGAAAATGCAGAAAAAATAACCTTAAGAATGATGGTGCAGCACCGAAGTGGGATTCCCAATTTAACTGCCACTCCAAATTTTTGGATAAACCCTCCTGAAAATAATAAACAGGCACTTGCGTTGGTACTTGATTTGCCAGCTAATTTTGAACCTGATGAAGATTATGAATATTCAAATACCAATTATCTCTTGATATCTGAGATTATTTCAAAGGTAACAGGAAGGAGTCATTTCCAATATATCAAGGAAGAAATTTTAATACCTCTGGGCTTGAAGAATACATATGGTTCGATTCACGATATTAATATGGATGATCTGATGAGTGGTTATTATGTTGGGGTGGATCATGATATTAAAACAACGGATTATGGTTCTATGATAGCGACGGCAGAGGATGTTGGCATTTTTATACGAGCCTTAAACGATGGTACCTTGTTCAAAAAAGGAGAAAGAGAAGTCTATTCTTCTATTTATGTGTATAATCATACCGGTTTAATTCCGGGATACCAAAGTATTGCCAAATATTACCAAGACATTGATGCAGTTGTTATTCAATTTACCAATACAACAGATTTTGACGGATATAACTGGAGTTTATCAGATATTCTATATAAGCGGATTATTAAAATATTAAGAAAAGAAAAATAGTATCAATTCATATCATTATTATATAGTCATCTTTGCATAAAGATGATGAATAATATTGCATTTGCGCTGTATTTACTCGTAAAATCCAATCCAATCCATTGTCAACTCAAAATATCCGGGTTGCTTATCGGCAATTAAAATACCTATTTGGTAGATATCTTTTGATGCCAATGCTGGTTTATCGTGTAAGCTATTCCCTCTGAAGGTATGTACGAAATCTTTGAAAGATAATTTAAATTCCTTCCATTCATTTTTTTCTGTATGTATTTTTGCCTGATAGGCATACCCATCAAAATTTTTATTGGTTCTGAATCTTACATTATATTTTTTTCCATCACCCTTTATACGTAATATAACCCCCTTAAAGTCACTTTCCAAAGAATGATCAATGGTTGTTCTGATCGAAGCAAAACCACCGTTGTTTTCCAGTGATACTTCTCCTTTGAAAGTGGCCGACCCGTCATCATTAAGCTTCATATTACTTGTAGAAATACCACCCATTACCTCGTCGTTTACAGTATACCAAATGCCTGATGTCTCTGGACCATTAAAGTCGAAGATGATTGTTTTACCTTTAATCATTAACATAGTTATTAAAATTAGAAATATAGTTTTCACGGAAATTAAATTTTAAAAAGGTGTATGCTAAAGGGCTGTGCCAGCCTGATATTTTCCATATCTTTTTTCAATAGCTTTTGTCCTGTAGTCAAATATCTCATTTAGTTTTTTCTTGATTATAAGGCTGTTTGCTATGTTGCCCAGGAAACCCATCGGGGGTTTATAACTTACAATATCTTTCATCAGCACACCTCCTTCAATAGGTTCAATAAAGTGCTCGTGATGCCAAATAGTATATGGACCAATACGTTGTTCATCGATAAAATAAGCCAGATGTTTTACTTGAGTGATTTCGGTTACCCAGGTGGTTTTTAAACCCAGTAAAGGGGTAACAATATAACTAATCATCATTCCTGGATACATCTTATCGGGTAAATCTTTAGTGGTGATAGTGAAACCCATATATTCAGGTGTAATTTTCTTTAGGTTTCTGGGAGAAGAAATAAAATCCCAAATCTCATCTAAAGGGGCATTGATCTTTTGTTCTCTTTTGTACTGATAAAATCCCATTTTAATTGTCTATTTAAAGTTAGTCAGATTTGTAATATCCCCTATGCTTCGGCTTCTTTCATACCTTCCAAGTATTTTGAATTTTATTCGTGAGTAGGGGTTAAGTATTTATTATTGTGGTGATTAAAAAAATAGTTCACAGTTTCAGATGAAGAATCAATACTATTTAATTCACTTAATACCTCAAAATGAGAAACTAATAACAGTTTAGTCGCAACTAAATGATGAGAATTGTAGGTGGCAGAAATCATATATCCTTTATTAAATGTTTTTCAGTCAACGATTTATTTTTTTTAATAAACCGCCAATTATCAAATAGTATTTCAATTGAGCCTTAATTACTTATTTTTGTTTAACAAATTTAGCTCATTAGTTAAACACTATTGGGCGAAAAAGGTTTATTGAAACTTCAATAAACAATTGTGCGTTTAATTTTAGTTTTGAGGAAAGGAGTTTTATCTGATCAATTTATAAGGTTAGCCATTGCTAAAAAATTGCTAGCAATAAGAGATAAGAAGGAAGTTGTTGAATACATGGTTAAAGTCAGAAGATTAAAATGATCATTATAATGAGTTATTTTTGAAATAAGGAAAAGTTGGCTGAGATTTATTCTTTTATTTGTACGAATAGCTTCTGTATGTACCTAAATATATGTTATTCGTAATGCTGGTATTGATTTTTGTTATGCTGGTTAATATGCTGTTAGTGAGGCTTTAAGTGTTGTTTTTATATTGAGGTTTAAATGGTAATATAATGAAATAATGATTCTCAATACATAATTGTATAATATAATATTATCTGCAGATATTGAAGCTGATAGAGGTGTTTGTTGAGGGTTTTGATAAGCGTTAAAGATGAACTAAAGATTTAAATAGGAGAAAACAAGAATAGGGTTTTTTAGTTTTTGTTGATTTCCCTGAGGTTATAGGATTGTTTGCTTAATTTAAAGCAGGTATCGAATTTTAATTGTTATAAAGTATAAACTTTAGCCATAAATATTTTCCATACAAAAAATATGCTTGTAAGTAGTCTTCCTACAGAATTTTTATACATTTATGATAAATGAAGAGAATAGTTACATGAAATTGTGGACTTGGATATTTGAGTGATTCTCAAATCGAATGATTTTATAGACAGATGGGGCTATAAAAATGAACATCATTAGGATTGATTTACACCATTTATTTACCCAAAGTAATGTCTCTTAAAAACAAAAATAGTATAAATGATTAGGCGAGATGAATAAAACAGGACAAACGATGTTAAACAATCTGTTTATCAGAACAGACACTAACAGCAAGAAAAAAGTATCATTAGTTTTATCAGGAGGAGGGGCAAGAGGAATAGCCCATATAGGGGTTTTGGAAGAGTTAGAAAAGCAAGGTTATGAAATTCATGCCATAGCAGGAACTTCTATGGGAGCTGTTGTAGGGGGAATTTATGCATCCGGAAAAATAAAGGAGTTTAAAAAATGGATTTTGGATATCAATAAAATAAACATATTTAAACTGGTAGATTTTACTCTTTTTAATAATGGCTTTATTAAAGGAGATAAGGTATTTGAAGAATTATCAACTTTTATACCCGATAATCAAATTCAGGATCTACCAATTAAATTTTCAGCAACTGCCACTGATTTAATAGCTAAAATAGAAGTTCTTTTTACAGAAGGAAGTTTGTATAAAGCTATGCGTGCTTCCATTGCTATTCCAAATGTTTTAACACCTGTAAAAACTGAAGATACTATTCTGGTGGATGGAGGGGTGATTAATAATATACCGATTAATCATGCCTATCGTATTGATCATGATCTATTGGTTGCTGTAAATGTAAATTCAGACATTCCTTCACCTACAAATAATATAAAGAAGGATGAAAGGCACTCGCTTTATTTAAAGGCCGTAAATAAATTTAATAAGCATCTGAGCGAATCATTCTCTGGTACTAAGGATAAACATAAAGAATTAAGTTATTTTGATATTATTAATGTATCCTATGAAATCATGAGGGATCAAATGGTTAAGTTCTCTCTTAAAAACTATCCCCCTGATATTTTAATAGAAACATCGCGACATAGCTGTAATGTATATGATTTTTATAAAGCAGAAGAATTAATAGAAATGGGACATAAAGCAGCAATAACAAGTCTAAATAATTATACAAAGCATTTATAAATTTAAGTCAGTCAAAAAACGATCTTCTTAGAGACAGATTATCCAAAAGATTTAAAAGAAGCAACTTAAAATAATTCTGTTTTTTATTAGTTGGGTAAGCATTCTTTTAATAGGTCTTATTAACTTTAAAGCATGAAGCATAATTTTTAAACTAAATAATCAAAAAATGAAAAAAAAATCTATCAAATTATTATCTACGTTTTTAAGTCTTAGTATTATTGTAACGCTTATTAGCTGCAATAGTACTACCAAAGAACCCAATAAAAAAGCAGTTACAGAAAGCGAAACCGTTTTTGCGAGTGATGTTATTCCATTTTTTAATTATTGGAGTTTGATTTTGGGGGATGGATCAAATGCCGGAACAGCAATTGATTATGAGCATAAGGATTTCTTTTATACAGCAAAGGATGGGGAAAATTGGGTTGTATTTAAAGCTCCCAACTCAGGAGATACTCACGGAACATCAAATAATACACGAACCGAATTGGCTCAAAAGAAAAAATGGTCTCCTCTAACAGATGCTAAATTAACTGCTACGCTCAAAGTAATGAATGTATCTGCTACGGGAGATGCACGAGTAGCAGCTTCATATGCTGTTGTTGTTGGTCAAATTCATAGTGCCGATGGATTTGAGAACGAACCGTTAAAGATATTTTACAAGAAATTTCCCGGTCATACCAAAGGTTCTGTTTTTTGGCATTATGAAATTAATACAGCAGGAGATGATAATACCGGAAGATGGGATTATTCAACAGCAGTTTGGGGTTATGATTTTTCGGTTGTAGGTAAAGAAGCAAATACCTACCCAGAAGAACCAGAGGACGGTATCGCATTGGGTGAAGAGTTTAGCTATGAAATTGAGGTTAAAGATGGTATGATGAACCTTAGATTTACTAGCGAAGGCCATGAATCTAAAACATTCACAAAAAACTTAATCGTATCAGAATATTCTACTACTGCTGATATCCCTAAGCAAACTCAAGATTTATTTGTGCCAATTGGTCAGGATGGAGTGGAGCGCGAAGATGCGTATTCAAATGAGGGGCTATTTTTTAAGCTAGGTTGTTATAATCAAACGAACGGAAAGTCGCCTGAAGTCAATAAAAATTGGTGTTCAGGTGCTGAAACACATGATGGTAATATTCAAAAGCAATATGCAGATGGTAACTATGCCGAAGTTTGGTTTAAAGAAGCAAGTATATATGTAAGTGATGAGGCTGTGTCTAATGTAGGATATTTTATTGAAAATGATAAGAAGTAGGATGCTTCAAGATTGCTTAAGAAAAGAGTACAAAGAAAACAGGATATCACATTGTGTAAAAATAATAGCCTGAATGATAGGTGATTAATATAACCTTTGTTCGTCTGTTGCTTTCTTGTTATGGAATAGGAAAGTATCAGACGACGGGCTATTATACTTAATTGCTAAATATGATATAATACTCTCAAAGACTGGAGAAAAAGAATAATTTTCATAGCTAAGGAGTATATGAAAGTATATTATATTGTTAGAATAATTACGAAAATATTGTGCTTAAATAACTTTATTGTGCTGTAAACTTGAAATAAAATCCATGACATTACTATTTTTATATCTTTTCTTGGCTCTAGTTGTTTCATTTCTATGCTCAATAATGGAGGCGGTACTTCTTTCAACACCTCAATCCTTTTTGCTTGTTAAGCAAGAAAAAGGAAATGCCTGGGCAAAATCTTTTGTGGATTTAAAAGTTAATATAGATAAGCCTTTATCTGCCATTTTATCCTTAAATACAGTAGCCCATACAATAGGAGCTGCAGGAGTAGGAGCACAGGCTGTTAAGCTATTCGGTGAAGCTTCCTTCGGGGTGGTATCTGCTATCTTAACCATATTAATTTTGATTATTACAGAAATAATCCCCAAAACAATAGGTGCCAGATATTGGAGAAATCTGGCTATGGCTTCTTCCCGAATCATGCAGTTTATGATTATTATTACTTATCCTTTGGTTGTTCTTTCTGCCTTTATCACTAAGCTTATTTCAAGAAATGGCCAAGAGCAAACGACAAGTAGGGAAGAAATAGCCGCATTGGCAAGTATTGGTACCGATGAAGGAATCTTTACGGATAAAGAACATAAGATAATTCAAAATCTACTTAAACTCAAAAATGTAAAAGTAACAGATATAATGACCCCAAGAGTGGTTGTTGTGGTGGCTGATGAAAAATTATCATTAGAAGAGTTTCTGAAAAACAAAGATTATTTAAAATTCTCGAGAATACCCATCTATTCAGGGAATGAAGAAAATGTAACCGGATATGTGTTTAGACATACCGTTTTAGAAAAACTTGCAGAAGACCAGCATCAATTAAAATTGAGAGATGTTAAACGTGAGATAGTCGCCGTATCCAATAGTATTGTGTTATTTAAATTGTGGGAAATATTATTGGAGAAAAAAGAGCATATGGCATTAATTGTAGATGAATATGGTGGTTTAGATGGCATTGTAACCATGGAAGATATTATTGAAACTTTGCTGGGCCTTGAAATAATGGATGAAACGGATACTATTGTTGATATGCAAAAATATGCAAGAGATAGATGGAACGTGCGGCAAGCAAAATATAATTTAATGGATAAATTAAATAAAAAGGATAAGTACTAAGAATTTTATAGGGTTGAATATTGTTTTTTGTGAATATTGAAAGCCTATAGGGTCATAAAGCTTACGAATTTTCCAATTAAAGAAATAAATCTAAGATCGTGAAAAAAGGCTTTAAAATTTTCATTAGAAATAAAGAATAGAATGAGCTGAAAGAATGCCTATTTTTATAAATAAGTGATCAAAAAGGAAAGGTGTAATAGTTACTCTTTTTCTTGTTGTAAAAAATATAGTTTTGTATATGTAGTGTGTTGGTGTGTAGTGTGTTATGAATATTTTGCTGAATATTCTGACAGCGTAAGTATCCAATGAAAAAAGAACAATTTTGACTGACTAAAAAAAAATGATGTAATGCTCTATTTTTTTTGGATAAGATGACCAACTATTCTCTTTTATTATTTTATTTGTATGGTATAAATAAAGTTTTAATTGTGTGTAATGAAAACAAATAAAGTTAGAGTGATTCAGGATTTTGAAAAACTAAATTCTGATATTCAAGAACAAATTAAATTGGTATATCCTAATGGATTTAGTCAGCATTTAATTGAGTTCAAGAACAAAAACAACGAAACAGTATACGCTTTGCCTTTTGAGACAGATGAAAAAATGTATATGGTTCGAATGAGTGTTAGAAAAGCTATTCAATTAATTGAAGACGATGAGGATTACGATGATGATGGTAATTTAAGAGACGATATCCGTGAAAAATATGAAGAGGATCATTCAGAAGTCGATTATCTGTCGGAAAACGACAATTATGACGATGGCGAATAATTCTTTTTTTATTTGTTAGTAGGATTGTAAGTTACACAGTGAATGGAAGTGACTATAAGATAGGTACGCAAGAGCTGGTTTTTTCTGAGGAATAATTTGCGTGTTAATGATGTGGTGGTTAAATATGGGATAATAAGCACTTTTAGCCCTAGAGTTTAATTCATGTTACTAACAGTTGTTAAATTACTTTTTAGGCCGCTTTTTTGCTACTATCTTTTCTTGTATATTTAATTGAAATTAAACAGTTTAAAATATATTTTAGGCTACTGAAATGTGTAATATTCAGCCTTTTATTCAGTCATCTGACATTAAGTTAATTGTATTTGACTTACATGGTTCCATTACAAACCGGACATCTATTCATCCGTACCATATAAGTTACCGCAATAAATATATCGAAAAAGAAACCGGTGCCACAGAGCCTATAACCATACAGTTAACTACAGACGAGGCCTTTGAACAGTTTCCCATGCTCGATAAGTATGCTTTTTATAAGACGAGGGATAATGACCCTGCCTTTAAATTTGAAAGCATTCATACCCCGAATTCATTATTGAGAACGAAATTACAAGCGTTGTCATCTTCTTTCCTTTTTGTTTTATATACAGATAGTTACCATAAGCAAATAGACAGAACATTGGAAGCTGTTAATTTATTGGGCATATTTGATGAGATCATAGGGGTTGAAGAGAATCAGCGTAAATTAGCACCTACTACAATTATTTATCCTGAACTATGTAGGCGCTATCATATTCAAATGCATCATATTCTTATGATTGGAGATAGAATGGATAAGGATATCAATCCTATTCTGAAGGCAGGGGGAAATGCATTGCAGGTAAAGTCTGACGAATTTATGCTTGAGGCCCTCGATTTTATTGGTAAAAATTTTTTAAAAAAAGAGACTAATATTCATATATGAATTTGAATATTCGGAAAGCTGGTATCGATGATATTGAGTTTTTGATGTATTTGGAGGAGGAATCATTTCCATCATTCCAACAAGGAACAAAGCAGAGTATTAAACATGGTATTCAAAGCGAATTTCAGGAGATTCTGATTGCCGAAACTAAAGGCAAAAACAAAGAACGCATTGGTTCGCTGATTCTTTTTAAGTACCGTAAGTGTTTGCGTATTTATTCAATTGCTATTTTACCCCAATACCAAAATAGGGGCTTTGGCGATGAATTGCTTCATTATGTGATTGACCTGGCTAATCAGCTCCATTACGAAAAAATATCCATTGAAGTAAGGGCTAAAAATACAAAATTAATTCACTGGTATCAGGAGCACGGTTTTATATCCAAAGGAAGTATTGTTGACTATTATATTAAAGATGAAGATGCCATTAAAATGGAATATAAAAAGCTAAACCATAAAACAAGCAATGTAATTGTTATTAATCAGCCATTTAAATGGGAGTTTACAGACATTAATGCTAAAGTTATTACTGTAAAAGAATATATTAATAACCCTATCTATCAAACAAATACAGATTTTAGGATATTTAATTTATGTAGCTCTTATAAATATCAGAGTTACGGCTATTATGTTTCGCTGCTTGCCTCTGCTCGCGGGCAACGTATCATTCCCAGCACTATTACCATGCGTGATTTTCGCATGGTAAATGTTATTCAATCGTTCTCTTACGAGATTGAAGAACAGATGAATCAATTGTTGAGCAAAGCGGATACGAATGAGTTTTCGCTTAATATTTATTTCGGTCAAACCAGTGAAAAAGGGTTTTCTACGTTGGCTAAAAAGCTTTATCAATTATTCGAAGCTCCCTTATTTAAAGTAGTATTTGCTAAGAGTGATAAATGGATCATCCGAAAATTAGAAGTTTTAACCTTAAATAAAATTCCTGAATCAGAGTTTAATTATGTATCTGAATTTGCTAAACGATATTTTAATAAAAAAAGGTTTAATCATACTAAGCTAATCAATTATAAATATGATTTAGCTATACTGGTCGACCCCAATGAAAGTACACCTCCATCTTGCCCTATTGCCTTGCAAAAATTTAAGACGGCTGCAAATAATAAAGGCTTATATGTTGAGTTCATTACAAAATCAGACTTTAACAGGATAAATGAATTTGATGCGCTTTTTGTTAGAGAAACAACCAGTGTGAATAATCATACCTATGAATTTTCACGAATGGCCTATGCCGAGGGTTTGGTTGTTATCGATGACCCGTGGTCTATCTTGCGTTGTTCAAATAAAATTTATCAGAATGAGATATTTAAAATACATAAACTACTTACGCCTGAAACAACCATTTTTACCAAAAATTTATTCGATAAAAAAATATTGAAGCAATTGAAGTATCCTCTGGTGCTAAAACAACCCGATAGCGCTTTTTCATTGGGCATTACTAAGGTTGAAGATGAGGAGGAAGCACTGCTAGCCTTGAATGAATTATTTAAAAAATCTGATATGATTGTTTGTCAGGAGTTTTTATATTCTGACTTTGATTGGCGAATTGGTATTATCGATAATAATCCCATTTTTGCTTGTAAATATTACATGTCAAAGGGGCATTGGCAAATCTATAACTGGAAAGGAGAAGAAGAAGATAACTCAGGTGATTCAGATACATTAAGCATTGATATGGTTCCTGAAATTGTTCTAAAAACCGCATTAAAAGCTTCATCGCTTATTGGAGATGGTTTGTATGGTGTTGATTTAAAGCTGATAGATGGTAAAGTATATGTGGTTGAAGTAAATGACAATCCTAATATAGATGCGGGGATTGAAGACCTGGTGTTAAAGGATAAATTATATGATATTATCATCGGTTCTTTTATCAATAGAATTGAGATAGCTAAGAATATTCAAAAAATTAATATTAGATAAATTCCTCAAGCCCAATATAGATCAAACCTATCAGAATAGTATTTGATAGTCCGAATGAAGAAGTTAAGAGTGTAAAATAGGGTTGTGTGCTATTAAAAACATTTAAATGATTAAAATGAAAAAAACATTCAACTATCTTTTGTTAATAGCATTTGCCTTTGGATGTCAAACTAATAATAAAGAAATGCAGAAAGAGGCAGTTATAACCGAGATTGAAGATAAATATCAGCCACTTGAATATGTGAAAATTACCCATCCTGAATGGTCAAAGAATGCTGTACTCTATCAATTAAATACTAGACAGTTTACTGAAGAAGGGACATTTAAATCCGCTCAGAAGCAACTGCCTCGTTTAAAAGAATTGGGGGCAGATATTATTTGGTTAATGCCTATTCATCCTATTGGTGTAAAAAATAGAAAAGGAACTTTAGGTAGTCCGTATTCTGTTAAAGATTATTATAGCGTAAACCCTGAATTTGGCGATTTACAAGACTTGAAGAACTTTGTTGATGATGCCCATAAACAAGGAATGCACGTAATTTTAGACTGGGTAGCCAATCACACTGCTTGGGATAATAATTGGGTAGAAGAGCATCCAGATTGGTATGTTAAAGATTATAAAGGAGATTTTAGACCTACGCCATGGTGGGATTGGGATGATATCATTGACCTTGATTATGATAATCCGGAAGTCAGAAAAAATATGACAGATGCTTTGAAATACTGGGTAAAGGAAGCTGATATTGACGGGTATCGTTGTGATGTTGCCGGCTTTGTACCAGTGGATTATTGGAACAATGTGCGCTTAGAGTTGGATGCCATAAAACCCGTATTTATGCTTGCTGAATGGGAATCTAGAGATTTGCATGCTAAGGCCTTTGATATGACTTATGCATGGAGCTGGAATGAAACGGTACATAAAATATGTACAGGAAAAGCAGATGTAAATGGTTTGTATATTTATTATTCTTGGAATGAATCTGCATTTCCTCAAAATACTATGCGCATGACCTTTGTAAGTAATCACGATAAAAATGCTTGGGAAGGCACCATGTGGGAGCAATTTGGAGACGGTTTAGAATCTGCGATTGTGCTTTCTGTTGTAGGAGAAGGAATGCCTTTGATTTATAACGGGCAGGAAGCTGGAAATAAAAAAAGACTGGAGTTTTTTGAGAAAGACCCTATTCAATGGCAAGAACATTATATAGGAGATTTATACAAAAAATTGTTTGCCTTGATGAAAGACAACACTGCATTATGGCATGCAAAATGGGGCTCAACAATGATAAAAGTTCCGAACAATGCAGAAAGTGAAGTTTTTAGTTTCGTGAGACAGAATGAAAAAGATAAAGTTTTTGCCGTTTTTAATTTTTCAGAAAAAAAAAGACAGTAGAATTTAAAGAATCTCTGTATTACGGGAATTATAAAGAATTCATTTCGAATAAATCAGTAGAATTAAATAAAAATACTCTAATTGAGATGGAGCCATGGGCATTTAGAGTTTACGTGAAATAGTAAAAAAAATTGCATACAAACATAGTAAAGTACATTCGGGTTTTATCGCTAAGTAAGCGTTTGTAGCTCGTAATAAAGTCGGTGTAAATTAATAGGTTTTCGTTTCGCAATCCCGTATGACAACATACCATAAAACGATATGATTAGGTAAACTATTTTTTATTTCTAAATGTATTGATAGTATACGTAAAGTGTTGCTAAGTAATTATTGAATAGGATATTTGGTGGTTTAGCAGGCCATGTAAAGTATGGCGAATTACAAAGAATTCGCCATACTTAATGCTATTATACTTAATACGCTGTTTAGCGTAAAATAGGATTTACTAGGAAATTACAGCAGGTATTTATTATTGTCTTGGTATGCTATTAATCTCTGTATCTTTTTGTTAATTCATCGTAAGCATCTATTCTTCGATCCCGAAAGAAAGGCCATATTCTTCGTACATCTTCGCTTCTTGCCTTATCTATTTCAATCACCTGGTGTACTTCGTCTTTTTGGTTTGCCTGCCATATTATTTCACCTTGGGGACCTGCCACAAAACTGGTTCCCCAGAATTCTATTCCCTGGGTAACTCCTGTCCAGTCTGCTTCAAAACCGACTCTGTTTACCGAAATAACAGGTACTCCATTAGCAACGGCATGGGCACGTTGAGCTATGGTCCAGGCATCACGTTGACGTGATTTCTCAGCCTCGCTATCTGTACTTTCATAACCTATGGCTGTTGGATAAATGAGCATTTCAGCACCGGCCAAAGACATTAATCTGGCAGCTTCGGGATACCATTGATCCCAGCAAATTAATACACCCAATTTACCTACTGAGGTTTGAATGGGCTTAAAGCCTAAATCGCCGGGTGTAAAATAAAATTTTTCGTAATAGGCAGGATCATCGGGAATATGCATTTTTCGATACCTACCGGCCTCACTGCCATCTTTGTCAAATACAACAGCGGTATTATGGTATAGTCCTGGTGCTCTTTTTTCAAAAAGAGAGGTAACCAAAACAATATTTAGCTCTTTTGATATCGATGAAAATTGATCGTATGCAGGCCCGGGAAGTGTCTCGGCCAAATCAAACATAGAGACCTCTTCGGCTTGACAAAAATAAATACCACAGTGTAGTTCCTGTAGGATAACCAATTCGGCACCTTCATTGGCACATTTTCTGATTTCACTAATGCTTTTATCAATGTTAGCTTGCTTATCTCTTGAACAGGTTTGTTGAACTATTCCAACGTTTAATTTATTCATATATTTGATATTGCAGTGGTTGTTTAAATATTTAATGTAACTTCTTTTGGATATTGCATGCTGATACAATGTAAGGATCCGTGTTGTTCAATTAAAGGTCGGCAATTGATGCCTATCACCTGTCTATCATGAAATAACTCAGCAAATATGCTTAAAGCCTTTTTATCCTGAGCTACATTATAGGTAGGAACTAAAACAGCTCCGTTAAGCAATAAAAAATTGGCATAGGTAGCAGGTAATCGCTCACCATCAGCGTCAAAGCAAGCATCTGGCCACGGCAAAGCAACCAGACGATAAGCCTGTCCTTGTGCATTTGTAAATGTACGCAGTTGGGCTTCCATGCGCTGCAATTTTTCATAGTGTTCATCTTTAGTATCATCACATTGAACATAGGCTATGCAATCCTTAGAACAAAATCGAGCCAGAGTATCTATATGAGAGTCGGTATCATCACCAGCCAAGTAACCATGATCTAACCACAATACCTTGTGTAGACCAAAAGTAGCACTTAAATAATCCGTAATCTGCTGTTTCGAAAGGGAAGGATTACGAAACTTGGATAATAAGCATTCCGTAGAGGTCAGCATTGTCCCTTGTCCATCAGATTCAATTCCTCCACCTTCCAGGATGAAATCTAAACTTTCTATAGGCAAGGATTGAAATACCGTTTGCGCTAAATGACGGGTAATTTGATTATCTAATTCCGCTTCAAATTTTTGCCCCCAGCCATTAAAAACAAAATCCATCAATACAGGTTTACCATCGCGTATAATGGTAATGGCTCCATGATCGCGAGCCCAGGTATCATTCGATGGAGCCTCAATAAAATAGATCGGGTGTTTGATGTCTTTTTTGAAATAAGCCGCTACTTCATTTTTAGAGGAGCAAACGACCAGTACTGGTTCAAATTGAGCGGTAGTCTCAATGATTTCAACAAAACAATCCACTACTTCATCAAACATATAAGCCCAGTCACTATCACGATGCGGAAAAGTAAACTGAACAAAGCTCTGAGGTTCCCACTCCGCAGGTAATCGCGTTTCTTTTTGATGTATCTGATCGTTCATATATAGCTGATGTTAAACAGGCAGCAAAGTTAGAATTTTTGATGATATTGAAATAATAAAATTTAGCGCTTATGTGCAGTAAATATGACTATGCTATCAATTAAAATGTCAAGTCAGCTTATCTTTTACATCACATAGTGTGTAACAGTTTGTCATAAATTGTATAATTCTCTTCATCAAAGCAAATAAACTGTACTTCTTGTATGCCTGGAAAGGAATTTTCTTTTACAGTTTTAATAGCAATTTCAGCCGCCTCAGCTTTGGGGTAACCATAAACGCCGGTTGATATATTAGAGAAAGCTACGGTATGGCAATGGTGCTCAGAGGCTATTTTAAGAGAATTGGTATAGCATTTTTTTAGTAATTCGGGTTCATGATGATTCCCATCCTCATAAATAGGTCCAACAGTATGAATCACAAATTTTGAAGGCAACTTACCTGCAGTGGTAATTACTGCTTCTCCCGTAGGGCAGCCTCCCTGACGTTGATTGATTAGGATACACTCTTCCAAAATAGAGTTTCCTCCGGCACGGTGTATGGCGCCGTCTACACCACCTCCACCCAGCAGGCTGTTTTTAGCCGCATTAACAATACAATCGGTGTTTATTTTTGTAATGTCACCTTTAATTAAATGTATTTCCATATACTCTGTAATTTGATTTTTATTGCTCATCTGTAACACCCAAATTGCAATTATCTTCCTGTGTGTAAGACTAGTTACATGGGGGTTTTATGTAGGTAAAATTTAAATTTATTTAGTGTAAACATATAACTTAGTTTAAGTTAGCCTATTAAGAGCTTCTTTTTTCCTCATTAAATTTTTATATCAAACAACTAAGATTGGGGTAATTGGTAATATAAATCTGCTCCAGGACCTAAAGGTATGCCAAAAATTAACCATACAATCAGTAATAAGATCCAAACCAGTAAAAAAGCAAAGGTATAGGGTAGCATGGTGGCAATAACGGTACCAATACCTGCTGAGGGCTTGTATTGTTGAACAAAAGCTATAATCAGAGCATAAAAGCTCATCATGGGTGAGATAACGTTAGTTACACTGTCGCCTATGCGGTAAACTACCTGAGAGAGTTCTGGCGAATAGCCCATAATCATAAACATTGGAATAAAAATAGGAGCCAAGATGGCCCATTTGGCCGAGGCACTTCCCATGAGCATGTTAATAGCAGCAGAAAGTAACACAAAGAGAATCATCAAGGGTATAAGACCAATATTCATTGACATAAGCAGACTAGCACCTTTTACTGCCATGATGATTCCTAGGTTACTCCATTTAAAATAGGCTACAAATTGGGCAGCAAAAAAAACCAGCACCAGGTAGGAGGCGAGTGTTTTCATCGATTTTGACATCCCATTGATTACATCAGCATTATTTTTAAAAGCTTTGGTGGTGTAACCAAAAACCAGCCCCATAGAACCTGCGGTTATAAATAACATAGCCACAACACCTTTAATTAAAGGAGAGTTTAAAATACCTCCATCGGATGCACGTAAAAAGCCATTTTGGGGCAGAAGGCCAATAAGGGCAATAAGGGTGATCAACAGGAATACAAGAGAGGCATAGAATAAACCTTTTTTTTCGAGGTGGGTTAATTTCTCAAATTTATCCTCTTGTTGGAGGTTAGTACTTTCATATTTTCCAAGGCGGGGTTCTACTACTTTTTCGGTGATAAAGGTTCCCGTTATAGAGATGACAAAGGTGGAGGCTACCATAAAATAAAAGTTAGCCGTAGGATTAACCAGGTATTGTGGATCAAGAATATGGGCCGCTTCCTCAGATAATCCGGCCAGCAAGGGATCAACAGTTCCCAAAAACAGGTTGGCACTAAAGCCTCCGGATACTCCGGCAAAGGCAGCGGCCATTCCTGCTATGGGATGTCTGCCTACAGCCACAAAAATAACCCCGGCTAAAGGGATAAGGAGTACATACCCTACATCTGATGCCAGATTAGATAGAATACCGGTAAATACAAGAATAAAGGTGAGTAACTGGGGTTTGGCATTTAAAACCAGAAGTTTTATCACAGCATGAACCAATCCGCTTTGTTCTGCCACTCCAATGCCTAACATGGCCACCAATACGATGCCCAGAGGAGCAAAACCCGTAAAATTATCAACCATTTCAAGGAGTATACGATGAATACCATCGTGAGAGAGTAGGTTGACAGGATAAACCATTTCTTTGGTTCCAGGATGAACAGCTTGCCAGTTAAGAACACTTCCTAGTGCAGATAGTACTATCGCAGCAAGTGCAAACAATGCAAATAAAGTAGCCGGATGGGGTAAGGCATTTCCAGCTTTCTCGGTCCAGTTTAGCAGTCCCTGAAATGAAGATGTTTTTTGATGCCTTTTAGTCATATTTAAGTAGGTTTTTGTAGAAAATTCCGACTTAAGATAAGACATTTTATAAGAAGTTTCACCTATGAAGTGAAACTTCTATTTTACTCTAATTTATTTTGGGACACCTAGTTTCGATAAAATTTCTGTCATTAAACACCATTTGGTAATCGATGACTGTAAAAGGTTCAGTCCAACAAAACCCGTAAAATACAACCAGTTTATATGAACTGTTATGGCTAAAATAACACTCACCAGAATAAATGTTCCGGCAACCGCTCTAACTATTCTTTCTTGCATGATCTATTAATTTATAGTTTTTATACTTAAAAAGTTATCGGTTTTAGCTGATATTTTTCAGTGCGTTATGATATGAAGTAAATCTTATAATTTCAACACAAAACCGATAACTTAATCATATTTTATACTGTTTGTTCAACATTAAGTACATAGGCTTTGATATTACAATTGGGCATATCTTTTTTACATACATTTAGATTGTTTATAATATTTTTAGCCTGATCATCATCTACAAGGGTAAAAAAAGCAATATGCTCCAATGGTACATTTCCTCCTGAAAACCAGTTGTTAACACGATGTGTTTTAGTATGGTTTTTATCAATACCTTTTACCTCAAATTCATTATAAAAGGCAACATCTTGCTCACTGAAAAACTGTTGTAATTTCTCGCGATATTCAGCAACAGTAGTAGCTATTAACATTTTCATATTTAGTATGTTTATTGTTGTTAATGATTATAATACATATATGGAAACCGAGCTATTACTCACCAGCTCTACCATTATCCAGCTCGTTATTCATTAGAATCTGTAGCCTGCGTGCTTTCTTCAGGTGTTGAATTTACTTTCGCTTCCTCAACTACTTTATTATTATCGTCTTTGTTTTCTACCATGTAATAAATTAAAGGTACAATTAA
This sequence comes from Saccharicrinis sp., assembly GCA_041595375.1. Taxonomy (GTDB): domain Bacteria; phylum Bacteroidota; class Bacteroidia; order Bacteroidales; family Marinilabiliaceae; genus Saccharicrinis. Next base: position 2,850 of record JBFHKL010000016.1, on the reverse strand, counting down.
TAAGGTTAGGAAGGTGGAAGCGATGGTTCCTCCCATCAAAGAGATGGCTAAACCCTGAAAAATAGGGTCAAACAGGATTACAACGGCTCCAATGGCAACGGTACCTGCTGTTAATAGGATAGGAGTGGTACGAACAGCTCCTGCCTCAATCACAGCTTCTTTTAATGGAATACCCTCTGCGAGCCTTATATTTACAAAGTCAATGAGCAGTATGGAGTTCCGGACCATGATACCCGCCAGGGCGATCATTCCAATCATAGAGGTTGCAGTAAAGAAGGCATTCAACAACCAGTGCCCGATTACAATACCAACCAGTGATAATGGAATGGCAACCATCATTACAAATGGTACTTTCAGGTTTTGGAACCATCCAACAATGAGCATATAAATAATAAGCAAAACAATAGCAAAAGCGGTTCCTAAATCACGAAATACCTCGTAAGTAATTTGCCATTCACCATCCCATTTTACGCCAAAATTATTTTCTAAAAATGGTTGTCCGTTATAAAACTCCTCAAGGGTATATCCTTCTGGAAGGTTAATCTCATTCAAGCGATCCGAAATATCCAGGATGGCATAAACAGGACTTTCCAGTTTGCCGGCTATATCAGCTGTAACATAAACTACTTCTTTTTGATTTTTTCGGTAAATACTTTTTTCTTTAATTTTCTTACTGATATTTACCATATCGCCAACTGCTATCATATTCCCATGGGATGACATTAGGTTGATCTTTTTTAAGTCATCGATGTTGGTGCGGTTTTTTTGATCCATGCGCAGGGTAATACCTACCTGACTATGATCATTTTCGGCATACAAGTTACTTACTTTGGCACCACGGAGGTTCATATTTAAAGCATGAACAATTTGTTGGGTGCTAACACCTGCCAAAATAGCTTTTTCCTTATCTACATCAAAGGTATACTCTTCCTGATCATCTTCCATCATCCAGTCAATATCCACTACGCTTTCGGTAGATTCAAATAACTTCTTTATTTGTTTGGCAACATCTTTCTGGGCCTCATAATCAGGACCATATATTTCGGCTACCATGGTCGACATTACAGGAGGGCCCGGTGGTACTTCAACCACTTTTACATTGGCATTGAATTTTGCACCAATTTTTTGAAGGGGTTCCCTAAGTTCCTTGGCAATACCATGACTCTGAATATCTCTTTCTTTTTTGGAAACCAGGTTAACCTGAATATCGGCTACATTTGATCCTCTTCGCATATCGTAATGACGTACCAGTCCGTTGAAGTTGATAGGGGCAGAGGCACCTACATAGCTTTGGTAGTTGGTAACCATTTCATTATTTCTCAGGTAAGCAGCTAATTCCTTGGTTACATTTGCTGTCTGTTCCAAAGGAGTGCCTTCGGGCATATCAATGATCACCTGGAATTCATTTTTATTGTCGAAGGGTAAAATTTTTACAGTAACCACTTTGAATAAAAATAAACTGGCCGAGGCAAATAAAAGGAGCGTAACACTAATGATAAAAATCCAGCGCTTCTTTTTATTCTCAATCATTGGGCGCATGGTTTTATCGTACATCTTATAGATGATCGTTTTTTCTAAAGAATAATCCTTTTCATCTTCATCTTTGTCATCATACTTTAGTAAACGGTAAGCCAACCATGGGGTAATCATTAAAGCTACCAGTAAGGAAAATATCATGGCAATAGAAGCTCCAATAGGCATAGGGCTCATATAAGGTCCCATCATACCCGAAACAAAAATCATAGGTAATACGGCGGCAATAACAGTAAAAGTAGCCAGAATAGTTGGATTACCTACCTCATCAATAGAGCGAAGTGCAGCCTGAAAAAACGGTAACTGCTTCATTCGAAAATGCCGGTGCATATTTTCGGCAATAATAATGGAGTCATCAACCACAATACCGGTTACAAATACAAGTGCAAATAAGGTAATACGGTTGAGGGTATAGTCTAAAAAGTAATAACTAAACATGGTTAAAGCAAAGGTGATAGGTACGGAAAGAAATACCACTAATCCACCTCGCCAACCCATGGCAAGCATCACTACGATAGTAACAGCCACGATGGCACCGAATAAATGCATCAGTAATTCAGATACTTTTTCAGAAGCCGTTTCTCCATAATTACGGGTGACGTCAACATGAATGTCAGAAGGGATCAATTCACCTTGTAAAATTTCTATTTTATTTTCAATGAGTTCTGCCAAACGCATGGCATCGGCACCTTTTCTCTTGGCAACAGAAATGGTCACAGCAGAATATTCACCGGGGTATTTTTCCTTTTCAATACTGGCCTGTCCATATCCAAAAGCCACATAGCTAACAGGTAACTCAGGGCCATCTTTAATACTGGCTATCTGGTGAAGATAAACAGGTGTATTTTGATGCACGCCAACCACCAGATTGGATACTTCCTCAGCAGACTCCAGGAATTTTCCTGTTGTGACTAAATACTCATTATTGTTTTGGTTAAAAGAGCCAGATGAAAACTGTTGATTGGATGCCTGTATTTGTTGGGAAACCATCAATGGATCCATATGAAGAGCCGTCATCTTATCCCTGTCTAATACCACTTGAATCTCGCGGTTTCTACCTCCAATAATGCGGGTTTCAGATATATCATTTATCTTTTCTATTTCTGATTTTAATTCTTGAGCAACTCTTTTGAGTTGATAATCAGAGTAGTTTTCGCTCCAAAGGGTTAGTCCCATTGCCGGAACATCATCAATGGACCGTGTTTTAACCAATGGCATGGTGATACCCTGAGGCATCTGATCCATATTTTTCATAATCTCATTGTATAGTTTCACCAGGCTTCGTTCAATATCTTCGCCTACATAAAACTGAACAAT
>JBFHKL010000015.1:0-29434 GCA_041595375.1 Saccharicrinis sp. | reverse complement strand
TTAAATGAAAATAGGAATATCTCTGCAATAGAATTATTTACAAAATATATTGATTTAGAAAAATCTAATTCTATTGCATATTTTGGAAGGGCTAAAGCAACTTATTGGGTGTGGAGACTTCGAAATGAAGAAGATAGTTGTTTGTTAAAAAATTATCTAGCTGATATTTATACTTCTTACGCTTTAGATTCAACTAACAGTGATTGTAACTATTGGATTGCTGAGAATATCGAAAAAACAAGAAATCCAGAAAAAGCATTAGAATATTACTGTCGAGCGATTAGATATTATAAAGAAAGTGAGAACTATTTTAGAAGCCGTGCATATTGTTATATGGATTTGGGTGAATTTAAGAAAGCTATTAATGACTTTAAAGTGGCAAATAAATTAGTAATGAGTGAGTATGACAAAGATATGAGAAAAGTATTAACGGAAGGGAATTTTAGTGATATCTCACTTTGCTACGCAAAATTGGAAAATCTAAAGCTAGCGACTGCATACATTGAGAAATCTATTAGATCTAACCCTACTCATCATAGTTATCAATTATATTATGCAACATTCTTAACCCTCCAAAATAAGCCAGAAGAAAGTTTGAAAATATATAAAAGCCTAATTAAAAAGAACCCTTATCTTGGGATAGCTTACTTATTTGTTGGAAATATTTATAACCTACAATACAAGGAAAATTTAGCTCAAATGTATTATGCAAAAGCTATTTCTATGGGTTTTGAAGTAAATGAGAACACAAAGAATATAAAGAAACAAATAGATATGCTAATGTGAAAAATAAGAATGTATAACATCATTTTTAGTTCATGGCCGGTTTTTGGGTTAGGCAATTTTTAATCTCTTTATTCTGTCCTGTAGACAAAAAGGCCAGCTGTACATGTAAACCTAACGAACATTACTCACAGAATTGAACAGTAACATGAAACGAACACTAAAGAAAATTATAATTTGGACTAGCATAATAATTGGACTAGGAATATTCGGATACATTGGTTTTGTGGGATACGTTATAGTTTCAATAACAAATGGATGTGGAATGGATGATGGACCATTTGAAGCTGTAATCGTTGATGATATTTTGATAACTGATTCTATACAAGTATTTAATCTCGACAATGGAGAATTAATCTTATATAATAGAAATGATTCCTTATCTCCAATTCTTACTTTAATTGAAAACGAGCACGTCATATGGAATTTGGATATGGATGTCAGTCAAACAAATGGATATGAAACTTGTATGTTATGGAAAATTAGTAACCTGACAATTACAAATGGTAACCCTATAAGATTGAGTTTTACAGGACATTGGACTTATGGAGCAGAAGCAGGCTCAATGAAGATTAATAGAAAGACCGGAAAAAATAGTTTTTGTTTAAGTTGGTAAGTATGCATAGATAAAGGCAATGGAAAGCAAATTTTTCTTGGTATAAGCGCGGCGGAGGACAGAATAGTACAAAGAGCCCTTACGGATTAGTAAGGAAGGGACTCCGCAAGGAAATATTATTTCAAAACTACTATGTAAGGTTTCTTTGCATTATGTGTTAGACCAATGGCTTATTAAAATAGTTCGGCCGCTAGTGAAAACTGAAATATTCCTACTCAGGTATGCTGATGATTTCATAATCCGATTCGAATACCAAGTGGATGCATTAAGGTTAATAAGAACACTACCTAAACGGATGGCTAAATGTGGATTAATCATCCATCCAGAAAAGAGTAAGCTTATAAAATTTTCACCAGTAGCAGGACCTAAGCCACCAATCTTTGTTTTTTTAGGATTTACACATTATTGTACAAAGAATCATCGAGTATCCTGGATTGTAAAACATAAGTCTTGTAAAAAGAAAATGCGAGTAATCGTAAAAAAAACTTAGGAGATACTTGTAAGATACATAAGGATGAAAAGTTAAAGGACCAGGTTAAACTGCTTAAATCTAAACTTCGAGGATTGTATTAGGGTATTCGTGGTAATTTTTAGCTATAAATTGTATGTACCAGATAACTTTTATGCATGTTTCAAGTGGCTCAATAGGCCAAGCCAACGTCAGAGTTATACAAGTAAAGGCTATTGGAATCTATCAAAGTATTTTCAATTGCCAAAACTACTAATAATTCACCATAATGTTTAAATTTATGCACCAGTAACAAACCATGTTATTAGAGGAGACAGATACGGGAATTGACCAAAGGGAAATCATGATTACCTATAATGATTAAACCTAAATGAATAAAACTGTAGGTCCTTATCTGCGAAGGGGATAGGTCGAGTAAACCGCCATTCTATCCTAATAAGTGGTAATTTTGTGTTACAATAAACCGAAATAATATCAAATATGATTAAATGCTAAATCAAATTCTATCTATCATTAAAAAACTAAAAACACAGAGGTGGAATTTAGCTCCTACTATTTTATTGTTAAATATTTTTAAAAGATAAATTTATGCTTAAAACTCCGGTAATACACCCAACAATTATGGAAGTACTTGCGCGTTCAGGGCATTTTGCACAAGTTGTCATTGCAGATGGAAATTTACCAGTAGGTGCTATGACAGGCCCTAACTCTACCACTGTGCATCTCAACTTTCGTCCAGGACTATTAGATGCACTTACTGTGCTTGAAGGTATACTGGAAGTTTGCCCTATTCAGGGTGCAATCGTCATGGAAAAGCCAACAGAAGCCAACGCTGAGATACACGACGCATATAAAAAAATGTTGGGAGATGTAACGTGGGATGCCATGGAACGCTGGGCTTTTTACGACAAGATCAGAGAACCCGCCACCACACTAATTATTCAGACAGGAGAACAGCGTCGCTTCGCTAATTTGATCCTGACTGTTGGTGTAGTAAAATTGGCAGAAGAAAGTAACTTTTAAAAACTTGAAGTTTATTTGCTGATAGGTGAAGGTCTATATTTTGAATTAGTAAAGTTGGAATTCATACTCTTTAGAATCAGTATTAAGTTTAAAAAAAATATTAACAGTCAGTATAACTCGTAAACCACTTCATGTCATAAGCCAAGGTTAGGGTGCATTCCCCACATCCCGCAGAAAAGCAGAATTAAATTCTTAAGCTACCTTATAATATTTAATTTAAATAATCTGCGTTAGTCAGAATTAAGATATGGAGTCCTGACCGAAATTCCATGGATTGATAATTACAGATTGTAAAACGACATGAGACAGCCAATAAGATATTTATGCATTTCACTAATAGGACTTTTGATTTAATTTCGGACTTTTATTACGAGAAAGAAAGATTGAAAATGATTGAATTTTTTATACAATAACGCAACTAACGATTTTGCTTTCGATTAATGGTGCTGCATGCGCCTACCTTGATTGATGAAGGTGTCCACTTAATTGTGCATCACTCTCACAAGGCAATAAAAATCCTACCGTTTGCCCGATTTTTCATCCCGTATTTTTTTGGGAGAAGGAATGTGCATGTTTATATTTTTCACATCATGATTACAACGGATATGATCAAGAGCATTCACCTTGCATTTGGACCTTATAAAAACATAATGTCGTATGCTGATATACAGAGCAGGTAAAACATGCTGGACAAAACGTTCCTGAAAATTAAAATATGATGAAATACTAACAGACCAATTAAAGTAATTTTAAAATCATTCTTAAGGCAGTAGGTATATGACATGCGATTGGTTTTTACGTAGGTTCGCTATAAATTTAGCTCTCAAGACCGGGTTTAGCAGTTTTATTTAAATAAATAAAAGGCAAATGTTCAGGTAGATTAAGTTGTGATGCAGACTTTAAATGTTAGCTCTTATTTTTGTGTTGAAAAAAATAATTACTGACTTTCATTTCTTAATAAAAACAACTAATCTTAATTAAAATATTGATCGCCTGAAAGCGTTTTTTTATAGCTGTCAGTAAAGCGTTTTTTGTGTCTTTGTTTTTTTGTAAAAATCGCATCATTGATAATGATAAAAATATATATTTGCTAAATTTTAATACTATAAAAAAATGAATGATGATCTTTCATTGAGTGCTGAAGAACCTCCTCAGGAAGGGGGAGAGAGCAGCATGGAAATTATTCCATTAACTACTGTTTCTGCGGAAAAACCTTTTGTAAATTCAAAGATTCCATTTTCTGATTTTAATGTGATTAGTGAGCGATCCGTGAAATTCAGGACAAAGTATTTTCCGTTGGCTACTGATAAGCAATGGAACTCCTGGCGTTGGCAGATTCAAAATAGTTATACTCAATTTAGTAAACTGGCAGAGGTTATTGATGTGAGTAATATTGATGATGCAGAGTTTCTGAATAAGTCAAGAAAATTGCCTCTCAGAATTACACCTTATTATGCCAGTCTGTTGGATAATAAAAGTAATAATTATGCTATCGCGAAATCTGTGGTGCCATCGAAGCAAGAATTAATTATCTCAGAAGGGGAAGAATCGGATCCTTTGCATGAGGATAGTATGTGTCCGGTACTTAATTTGGTACACAGATATCCAGATAGAGTTTTAATGCTTTCCACAGGTTTTTGTTCAACCTATTGTAGGTATTGTACCCGCTCACATATGGTACTTAAAGACAAAAAGCATTATGGGCAAAAGGCATGGGAAGATTCCATTAATTATATCAAAAATAATCCTGATATTCATGATATAATTATCTCAGGAGGAGATCCTTTGACAATGAATGACAAGCATCTGGAATTTTTAATTTCTTCGCTGCGTGCCATTCCTCATATTGAAATTATCAGGATTGGAACAAAAGTACCTATGGTATTGCCTCAGCGTATCACTAATAAGTTGGTGAAAATGCTGAAAAAATATCATCCTCTTTATATGAGTATTCATGCTACACATCCCGATGAAATTACCCCTGAAGTAACTGAAGCATTAACGCGTCTTGCTAATGCAGGTATTGTGCTGGGAAGCCAGACAGTACTGCTTAAGGGAATAAACGACAATGTGGAAACTATGAAAAATCTAATGCTTAAGCTTTTGAAAAATAGAGTTAGGCCTTATTACATTTACCAATGTGACCCTATCCTTGGCTCGTCTCATTTTAGAACTCCTGTTTCTAAAGGATTAGAAATTATCCAGGGCTTACGTGGATTTATTAGTGGTTATGCCATTCCTCATTATGTTATTGATGCTCCTGGAGGAGGAGGTAAAGTTCCGTTGTTACCTGAATACTACCAAGGTAGGGAAGGTAATTATGTGCTCATTAAAAATTTTGAAGACAAGATCTATAAGTATTATGATCCCATCCAATGAGTCTTTTTAAAATCCGGAAGGTAACGGATTCGTTCCACCCTTCCAATAAACGTGCTATTGAGCAGGTTTTTGATATTTTGAGAATGCATTTTCCTTCTGTTAAAGAAGAGAAAATCAATGAGATTCTCGAACAGATGAAAGATCCTTTAAAATATCGATTTTCATCTACCTTGTTTGTTGCTGAGGATGGCCGATTCAGCATTAAGGGCTTTGCTATTCTTTTTTATATGCCTGACACGCATTTTTGCTATCTCGATTATATTGCAGTGAAACCAGGACGTACTTCGTCAGGTGTTGGAGGTGCTATCTATGAAAGAATTAGGGAAGAGGCCTTGCTGCTTAAATCTATTGGTATTTTTATGGAGTGCTTGCCTGATGATGAGGCTTTATGTCGCGATAAAAGTGAGATAAAACAAAATAAAGCACGACTGGCTTTTTATGAACGTTATAGCGCGCGACCTATTATAGGAACAAGTTATGAAGTGCCTGTAAATCCGGAGGATGATTGCCCACCTTATTTGGTGTTTGATGATTTGGGATTAGACTATCAACTCTCTGCCAGTGAACTCAAAAAGATTATTAAAGCCATCTTAGAGCGAAAGTATCCAAGTTATTGTCCTGCAGATTATGTGAATATGGTTGTTAATTCTGTAAAAGATAACCCAGTACAATTGCGCGAGTATAAGTATATTATTAAACACAGACCTCAGGAAAAAAGTATTGTAGTAAAGAACCTTATTCCATTAATTGTAAATGACAAGCATGAAATTCATCACGTAAGGGAAAGAGGCTATATAGAGTCTCCGGTTAGGATATCAAGTATTCTAAAGGAAATTACTAAGCTGGAGTCTTTTAAGGTGATACCTCCAAGAGGTTTTACTGACAAACATATCACAGGGGTGCATAATCCAAAATATTTCAATTATTTCAAAACTATCTGTGATAATTTTCCGGAAGGGAAATCCATATATCCTTATGTCTTTCCGGTTCGGAACGCTACAAGACCACCCAAAGATTTGTCCGTTTTGGCAGGGTATTATTGTATAGATACCTTTACCCCTCTGAATAAAAATGCTTTTTTGGCTGCCCGTTCAGGGGTTAATTGCGCTCTTACTGGAGCTGAGTTGTTATTGGAAGGCTATCCTACGGCTTATGCCTTGGTCAGGCCTCCTGGCCATCATGCAGAACGTGATGTTTTTGGTGGATTTTGCTATTTTAATAATGCTTCTATTGCAGCAAATTTTCTTTCTAAATATGGTAAAGTGGCAATTCTGGATGTCGATTATCATCATGGAAACGGTCATCAACAGATTTTCTATCATAGAAATGATGTTTTTACGGTATCTATTCATGGTAATCCTTCTTTTGCATACCCCTATTTTAGCGGTTTTGCCGATGAAAAGGGTGAAGGAGATGGTTTAGGATTTAACCTGAATTTTCCGCTTAAGGAGAATCTCTCAGGAGAAGAATACCTGATTGTTTTAAAAAAAGCACTTAAAAAAATAGCTTTATTTAAGCCTAACTATCTGATCATTAGCTTAGGACTTGATATCGCTAAAGGAGATCCTACAGGTACATGGTCTCTTAAGGCTTCTGATTTTACAAAGAATGGCATGGAAATAGGTAAGCAAGCACTCCCTGTTTTGTTTGTACAAGAAGGAGGATATAAAAATAGAACTCTAGGGATTAATGCACGTCATTTTTTTGAAGGATTTTTATCAACACATTTAAAATAAGTATAGAAAAAAGCCATTTAATACACTGCTCATTCCCGTTTTTCGGGAAGAAGGTGGTGGTTGTGTACATTCTATAAGTAACAATTAAACTATAGTGAATATAAACGAATGAAACGAGCCATGAGCAAATGCTCACATATGCAAGTTATTATATGGCGAGTTCCATCGAATGCCTTTCAGAATTTTAAAATATAATGAGATGAAAATAGGATTAACTTACGATTTGAGGACTGATTACCTCAATGATGGCTATTCGTTGGAAGAGACTGCTGAATTTGATAAGGAAAGTACCATTGAGGGTATTGAACAAGCAATCCATAAATCGGGATATGAAACAGAAAGAATAGGAAATGCCAAAGCCTTGATGAATAAATTAATCAAAGGGCAACGTTGGGATATGGTTTTTAATATTGCAGAAGGCTTATATGGTGAAGGACGTGAGTCTCTGGTACCTGCTTTGCTCGATAATTTTAAAATCCCTTATGTTTTTTCGGGCCCTGTTACCTTGGGTATTTCTCTCAATAAAGCCTTTGCCAAGCAAATCATCAGGGATGATAAGATCAATACACCTGATTTTTTTGTGCTTACAAAAATTGAAGATGTCGAAAATATTAACCTTGGCTATCCGTTATTTGCAAAACCTATTTCTGAAGGCACAGGAAAAGGTATTGATTCCAGGTCAAAAATAAATTCCAAGTCAGAGCTCTTGAGCGTATGTACTGTGCTGCTTCAGAAATTTAATCAACCGGTGCTGGTAGAAGAATATCTGCCTGGAAGAGAGTTTACAGTAGGAGTACTTGGAACAGGCCAAAATGCCTATGTTCCTGGTGCCATGGAGATTGTGTATAAGAGCCATGCCAATACTATTTATTCGTTCGAGACCAAAGAAAACTACGAAGATTTAGTAGATTACATTCCTGTTACAGGAGATCTTTTAAAACAATGTGAGCGGCTCGCTTTGGATGTGTGGAAAGCCTTAAATTGTTTCGATGGGGGTAGAGTGGATATGAAAATTGACAGGCAGGGTAATATGAGTTTTATGGAGGTTAATCCTTTAGCAGGCTTAAATCCTGTTAGTTCTGATTTGCCAATTCTTTGTAAACTCAATAATTTTGGTTATCAGAAAATTATAGATGAGATATTAAAGTCGGCCATACAACGGAATTTTGGCCACTAAAACGAGCATACAAATTAAATAGAAATACTGCGTTAAGGTTTGCTCCGGATTTGTGGGAGTTCAAAGATAGGTTCGGAACAAACTACGTGGAGATTAAATATGGAAACTAACCATGAGGATATTGTTCTCACACAACTTGTCCCAAGTTATCGGGAGGTAGGTGATTAATCCTGGCGAGTTTCATGTGATCATTGGAAAAAAAATAAATATGAAAAAGGTAATTATTCTTCATAATCAAATAAAAAATAATACCCCGGATGAATTGGATGTGTTGGTTCAGAAGGAGTTGGTTAGTGAGGCTTGTGTTGGTTTGGGGTATGAAGTGAAGAGTTTAACCCTTGGAGATAATCTGAAAAAGGATCTCGAAAATCTAGTGTCCTCAAAACCGGATCTTGTTTTTAACCTTGTTGAAGCCATATGGGGTAAGGGAGAATTAATCTATCTGGCTCCGGCTATTCTTACTGCATATAAGATCCCTTATTCTGGGGTGCCCTTAGATGCTCTTTTTGTGACAACGAATAAGGTTTTGGCCAAAAAAATGATGCTCAAAGACGACTTGCCTACAGCTCCTTTTTTTGCTATCAACGAAATGCATTTGTTGGATTCTCAAAAAACATATATCGTAAAACCAATCTGGGAAGAAGCCTCTGTTGGTATTTCCGAAGAGTTCATTTTTACACTTGCCGATGTTGATAAGGTAAATCAAATAAAGAAAATGTCCTTTTCGCAATATTTTATTGAGGAATTTATTGATGGCCGCGAGTTTAATGTCAGTATTATTGCCGGAAATAATGGTCCGGAAGTGTTGCCTCCTGCCGAAATGATATTCTCCGATTATTTTAACGATAAACCAAAAATTGTTGGTTATAAAGCTAAATGGGATGAAACAAGTGATGAGTATAAACAAACAAATAGGTCTTTTGGAACTTTAGATAAGCATTCCCCAATTTATAATAGGATATTTGAAATCTGTGAAAAAAGTTGGAAGGTTTTTAATTTGCATGGTTATGTACGTATCGATTTTAGAGTAGATAAATGGGATAATGTATATATACTGGAGATCAATGGTAATCCTTGTATTGCTCCTGATAGTGGATTTATTGCAGCAACAGAATATGCCGGATATTCCAGACTTCAGGTGGTGGACCGTATTTTAAATGATTTAAATTAAAATGATGAATTTCCGATCTGTACTCAAAATATCGGATGTTGTACATCTGAATGAGCTATTGCTTTCAACGGGTTTTTTTTATGATTCTGAACTTGATATTGTTACGGAGCTAGTCCATGAAAATATAGAAAAGGGCGAAGAAGAAAGCGGGTATGTTTTCAATGTTGCGGAAGCCGATAACCGAGTTGTGGCCTTTACTTGTTATGGCCCAATTCCGGGCACAGAAAGTAGTTTTGATCTGTATTGGATTGCTGTTCATAAGCTTTTCTGGGGTAAAGGTATTGGAAAAATCATGATGAATATGGCCGTTGAGGATATTCGTAAAAGAGGAGGTCGGGATATTTGGATTGAGACTGCTTCTAGACCACTCTACGAACCAACTCGTCAATTTTACCTGAGCTATGGTTGTAAAAAAGTTGCCGAACTTCTTGAGTATTATGGAAAAAATGACAATAAAGTTATTTTTCATCTAAAGAGTGATGGATGAAATGCAGGATAGGTTTGAGCAATTTATTATATAGCCTTTACTGATTATCTATTATGAACTTTAACTTAGGAGCTAACAGCCATTGCTAAGGATATTAGCTTCTAGGTTTGTTTCTATTTTTTTTTCCTCAACGGACATCTTGTTTCAATACCTATTGTCACTCGGAGTGAGTATTTGGTTGGTTTTGACCTATTCGTTTAGCTGTAGTGCCATCCAATGGTAAAATAGTCTTTTAGCATTGAAATTAACCCATTCGTAAGCTACTGTAGTCAACACTTAACCACTATTAAAATATTTTCTACTTATTTGGTTATCCTCTAATAGCTATATGGGTTTTTGTGATTAATCTTATGAATCATTTATTTATAGGTATGTAACGATTGTTGTTAAGCAGCTTACTTTTTTACTATAAAATAAGCTAATTCTGAATGAGAATGAAAATATTATCATTAGATTTGAAGTGAGCATATTCTCATAATGTAAATACCTCTTTTACTTTTAAAATGATAAAAGAGTTATACGTTTTGAGTGTAAATTATAAATATAGCATTTACGGCATTTAATTTTTAATAGATGATATTTTTTACAGAAACAGATATAGACCGACTGGTTGAAGATGATGTCCCTTCTGGTGATATGACATCTTATTTGATGGGTTTTAAAGAACAAAAGGGAAGGATTAGCATGTATGCCAGGCATGATATGGTTGTATGTTGCCTCGAAGAAGCAGAACGAATGTATCGGAAAAATGGATTGACTATTAATTTTATGGTCCCTTCAGGAACTGAATTACTACAAGGCGATAAAATGCTAGAAGCCGAAGGTAAAGCAGAGACCATTCATCTTATTTGGCGTACAGGATTGGCTATGATTGAATTCGCTTCGGGTATTGCCACCAGAACACATGCTTTAGTGAAAGCGGCGCATGCTATAAATACCAATGTTCAAGTGGCAGGAACCAGAAAGCATCCTCCTTATCTAAAGAAAATAGCATTAAAAGCACTAATGGCCGGAGGTGGAATTCCTCACCGTACAGGATTGTCGGATACTATTCTTATTTTTAGAGAGCATCTGCTATTTGCTGGAGGTTACGAGAATATTCAGGAAATAATAGCAAAAATAACATGCAAACAGAAAGAGCGTAAAATTGTGGTTGAAGCACACAGTATTTCAGAGGCAAAACTAATTGCTGCTTCGGGAGCTCATGTAATTCAAATGGATAAAATCTCAGCACAAGACTTTGTTATTTGTAAAAAAGAATGTCAAATAATTAATCCCGATATATGTATTATTGCTGCAGGTGGTGTAAATATTTCAAATGTAGCTGAATATGCCAAGGCGGGTGCAGAGGTATTGGTCACATCTTGGATGTATTTTGCTCCTCCTGCTGATATTAAAGCAGTTATTGAAAAATTATAATATTCAAGTTACTGATGGTTGGGTGATGCGTAAGCTTCGCCTTTGTGTTTTTTTAATAGCATCCTTGCCATTGATGATGTCGTATATCCTGTAATCAAAGTTTCAAGAATTTTTGAAGTGGTTATTTACTTAAAATATTATTTCAATTACTAATAAGTTCTTAGAACCTAAAAGTATAAATTGTGAGAGTAAATGATTTTTATTTTTGAGGAGAAATGTTTTTGGCAGGCTTATACGGAATAGTAAAATAAAACTGCGAACCTTCGTTTAGTTTGCTATTGAGCCATATCTCTCCATTAAATAATTCAATGATATTTTTTGCTATGGATAAGCTAATTCCTGATCCAACATCATTTAGGTGCTGGTAGTTATGCTTTTCGAATCGATTAAAAATATTTTTCTGATCTGCCTCCATAATTCCTGTTCCTGAGTCTGTAACTGAAAAAATTAGCATCTTATCCTTTAATTCACATGAATATTTGATAGATCCTTGAGTGGTAAATTTTATAGCATTACTAATCAGGTTTGATAGTACTTGTTTAAGTCGGTTTGGATCAGAATAAATAAAATAGTTTCCAAGGGGAAGCTCGTAGTGAAAGTCTATGTGTTGTTTGCCTTTTTCTTTTAATTCAATAGAATAGATGTCTAGCATTTCATTAAAGATATCTTCTACACTAAAATGCTCATCAATAAACGGAAAATAACCTGCCTCAATTTTTGATAAATCAATAATGTCATTGATTAACTTTAATAAGTTATCTCCACTTTTTCTAATGATTTGGAGATATTTTTGTGATTCGTTTGCATCAATATTAGCTTCAAGTAAATCGCTAAAACCAATTATTGCATTCATTGGAGTTCTGATTTCATGTGACATATTGGCTAAAAAAGCTGATTTCAATTTATCTGCTTTTTCTGCATCTTCTTTAGCTGACTTGAGTTCTTGCTTTTGTTTTACATAATTCTCAAACAAAATACCAATGCTTCCATGCTCTCCCGGGCTTTCTTTTAACTTTATGATGGATTCGGTACTGTCGGTTTTTAGTATGTTTGTAACTAATTTTAAGGGTTGTTTTACCCATTTGTGTATGGTCCAGCTAAATGCAAGTAGTGATAAAATTGCAACTGCAAGCATGGCGTATAATATGTCTTGAATTGTTTCAAAATTCAAATTAAAGGGTCTGGCAAAATTAACCATTGAGACCGGATTTCCTGTTTTGCCGATCAGAGAAATATTTGTGCTGATGGTTTTATCTTTTACCTTCTTATCAGCATTAGTGTTTTTTAGAACTTTAGCTTTAGTTCCTGTAATAAGCTCCAGATTGGAAATAAATTTAGTATCCCATTTTCTGATCGCAAAGAGATATCCGGAAGGTTCCGTTTTATCGTGTTGTGGATCTTTCAGTGGATGAACCGACTCTGCACATATCTCAATTATATCTTCAGTTGAGTGATCGAAATAATATAAAAAATGGGTTTTAAAAAGTTCGTGTAATATACTCTTGTCTATAAAACTATAGGGCGACAAATCACCAAAATTCACCTCGTAAACCTTCTTAAAATTAGCATCAAAAGTACAAATGTAGTCTAGGTCAAAGCTTTTGAAGTCCAGGTTTTTTCTGTAGAAGGCTGTGTCGTTTGTGTTTAATGCCTCCACAAATTCATCCCAATAGCAATTGTCATGAATGGTTTGTTTTAGGTTAGTTGTGTTTAAATCTATAAGTGATTTGATTTCGCTGTTTAATCTTTCATTGGATATATCGATGATTTCTTTTTCCTGTTTGTTTTTGAAAAAGAATAATGCTGAAAATAAAATAAGGTAAATGATACCAATGCCTAACATCCACCTTTTGAATTTTGAATAAATTGATTCATTCTGGCTCATTAGTTTAGTTTATTTGTGTACTGGAGCAATATAACCTTATATGTTTCTTTCGATTATCAAAATAGTACTTATTTTTCTAACATCAAAAGTATTTTCTCGTTTTTAATGGGGCTTTGTTGCCTATTTACACCATGTTTATGTGCAAATAATTTGATAGTTCCTTTTTTATATTGGTCCTTTAAAATAAGGTGTAAGTCGATTGTGTCAGTAAAATATGAAATTATAGTAATAATTGACGATATTTGACTGCTGATTAATATATAAAAATAGGTATGAGAGTAATAAGTTTTATAAGTATAGTAATGACTTTGTCCACGATTACATGTACTGCTCAAAGTTTCAATAAGCTTGGAAAAGCCTTGCAAAATAAAGTGACAGATGTTAGCGCTGGTAGTTCTTTAGGTGAAGATGAGGTTGGAAGTGCATTAAAGGAAGCACTGAATATTGGAGTAGAAAAAGGAGTGGATCAGCTTGCGCAAACGGATGGTTATTTTAAAGACCCTGAGATAAAAATACCTTTACCAGATGAAGCAAAAGAGGTAGAGAGTAAATTACGAAAAATAGGACAGGGGCAAAAGGTTGATGAGGCTATTGAGGCAGTAAACAGGGCGGCAGAAGATGCGGTTATTGGAGCTAAAGATATTTTTATTACAGCTATTAAAAATATGACGATAGCTGATGCCCTGGAAATTTTGAATGGAGATGAGGATGCTGCTACCGCTTATCTCGATCAGTCAACACGTGATCAGCTCGTTGAAAAATTTAAACCGGTCATAAAAAATTCTCTTGAAAAGGTGGATGCTACCAAATATTGGAATACGGTATTTTCTTCCTATAATAAATTGCCTTTTGTTACTAAGGTTAATCCTGAGTTGGAAGAGTATGTTACGAATAAGGCCATTGATGGATTGTTTATTCAAATAGCAAAACAAGAACTGGAGATTAGAAAAAATCCTTCTGCCAGGGTGACTGAGTTATTGAAAAATGTATTCGGAAATGCGTAGTTGTTAGCCTATTGCTAAAAGAAGGTGTTTATTCATGGTTCTATAAAATCTATGTTTAGTGCTTGTGTGTTGAAGATAGTATATCAGGACAGATCATCTTTTTCTTTGGTTGTGAGTGGTGATTACGTAATGGTTTTAAAACCTATCAATAAAACGAAAAGCTTAATCAAAGTATAGCCACCATCTATTATTTTTGAAGGATACAATTAGATTTAATAAATGCAAAGGGTTTAAAATATAGGCTATTACAAAATGCTTTTTTTTAAATCATAGTTTTGATGTGTTATTAATGTAACTTAATAAATGAAAATGGGAAACCTACTAAACTGGAAAGATCAATATTCAATAGGAATAAGCAGAGTAGACCTGGAGCATAAGATATTCCTGGATTTAATTAGATGCCTGAAGCATGAAGTAGATAATCAGATTGAAGAAGAGCGTTTTTTTGATCTTGTCAATGAAATTGAAAAATATGCAGAGTTTCATTTTACTAGTGAGGAAAATTTCATGAAGAAAATTTCATATCCAAAACTAGACAAGCATAAGGAGTTGCATTTTAATCTGTTGGAGAAATTAAACATCGTAAAGCATAAAATTATATCGAAAGACGATTTTATTAAATTTTTAGAAGAATGGTTTGTATCTCACACTGCTCATGAAGATAAAAAGATTGAAGAGTATTGTTTGAGTGCTCATTTAGAAATCGATTTCAAGTTTCATATTGATGGTGAATAAAATTTTGATCATTGATGATGTTGAAGAAAATAACATCATTGTAAAGAAAATCCTGGAGGAGGATGGTCATGATATTGTTGTGACTAAGAGCGGCTATCAGGGAATAAAATATAGTGAAGAGTTAGATTTTGATCTTTTTCTGATTGATATAAGAATGCCTGAGATAGATGGTTTAGAAGTTTGTGCATTCATCAAACAAAGTGAAAAAAATCACCATAAGCCAGTGCTGTTTTTTGTGGCAAAAACTGATTATGATAATATATCCAGGGCATTTGATTATGGAGGGGTTGATATAATTACTAAACCTTTTAATAAGAAGGAATTATTGGCTCGTGTAAATACTCAGCTTAAACTTTATAATCAAAATAAAACCTTATATGAATTAAATAAGACAAAGGACATGTTCTTTTCAATTATATCTCATGATTTAAGGAGCCCTTTTACCTCTATTATTGGTTTTAATGATTTATTAATCAAACATACAGAAGATTTCACAGTCGATAAAATCAAGTCAATTGCTCAAATGATGCTTGATACATCAAAGCAAACTCTTAGTTTGTTAGAAAACCTGTTGGAATGGTCTCGTTTGCAAACAGGAAAAATACAGCTGAAATTAGAGGCCTTCTATCCAGCTGAAATAATTAATGAAGTGCTGCGGCAATGTGAATCAAGTTCTGTACAAAAAAGAATTGACTTAACGGCTTTAGTGAATTGTAATGAAAGAGTGATAGCTGATAAATCAATGATAAAAACCGTTTTGAGAAATTTATTGACTAATGCAATAAAATTCACTAACCCTGAAGGAAAGATTGTTCTAAATGCTGATAGAAAGGACAATGCAGTGCTTTTTAGTGTATCAGACAATGGTATTGGAATTAAACTTGAAAGTATTAGTAAAATCTTTTTACTGGAGCATAATACAACACAAAGAGGAACGTCAAATGAAAAAGGAACGGGTTTAGGGCTGGTTCTTTGCCGTGAGTTTTTAGAAAAACATCATGCAAAACTAAAGGTGGAAAGTACAGTGGGTGTAGGTACAATCTTCAGTTTTGAACTCCCTTTGCAAAATTATAACCAATAGCTTGTCTACCTTTGGAGAATTTTATATGCCCGATTCATCCCTTATTTACTAAGTTACTACGCCACTAAAAGTTCATTTGGCTATATAGGTTTGAATAATAATAGAGGATGTTTTTTTTATGCCTGTGCGCATGTGTTCCTCTGATTAAACTTCAAAATAAACGTGAGCAATTCAAGATTGACAATTTTTATTTTTTTTGCTCAAATTTCTCCTATTTTTATTTTCACAATTTACGTTAGTATCATTAGTCCATGACTTCATTGCAGGTATAAGGAGAATTGATTAATGATGTTAATTGTTTGATTATATGTTATTTGGTGTAAAGAGATCAGGAGTTGAGTAATTGTATCTTTGCTTCATAGGCTTATTTCAACAAATCTTTACCTATTCTTCATTTGCCTAAGTCACCTATAAATATCTTCACATTCTTTATTTAAACACCTCGTGCATTGGTCTTTGGCCCTTCTTGTAGCTGTGATTGTAAAAATATAAATTAAAATGTTAAAAAATCTTGGTAACTAATTTTGTTTTGTCTATTTTAGCGTCGAAATATGTAAGTGTATAAAATACACTAAGAAGGTTATTTAAATGTTATATACCATAGTTTAATGAAGTTTAATGATTATATATCCGTTGATTGTGTGATATTTGGCTATGATTTTGAAAAATTAAATATACTTGTTGTAGAAAGAACACTAACGAATGATAATGGGCAAGTGGAGTTTTCAGATATGACCCTTACAGGAAATCATGTATATGAGGATGAAACGATTGATGATGCTGCCAATCGGGTGTTGTTTGATTTAACAGGATTAACGGGTATTTATTTAGAGCAGTTCAAGGTTTTTGCTCATCCTAACAGAATCAAAAAATCAAATGATAGGAAGTGGCTATTGCACAATGGACGAAATCCAGATAAGAGGATTATTTCTATAGGTTATTTTGCCCTCTTGTCTACCCAGGATGTAATTCTGCAATGGAAAGGTAGGAATGTAAAATGGGTGCCTTATCATGAAATTAAAGAGCTGGGATTTGATCATAATGAGATCTTGGATAATGCTATTGTGGCATTGAGGAATAAGGTAAAGCATGAGCCTATAGGTTTTGAATTGTTACCTGATAAATTTACCTTGACTCAGCTGCAAAGTGTATGTGAGATTATTTTAGATACTGAGTTTGATAAAAGAAATTTTAGAAAAAAAACTTCACGAATGAAGTATCTGATTCCTCTCGATGAAAAACAAACAGGAGTGGCCCACAAGCCAGCTCGCCTGTATATGTTTAGCCGCGAAGTGTATGAAAAAACCAGAAAAGAATTATTCGATTTCTGGATTTAATAAAAATAGTGATCTAATCTATAATAATGAAAATATCTACAAGTAATAAAATATCTATTCAAGAGAAAATAGGTTATGCTTTGGGCGATGGAGCCGCAAATATTGCCTGGAGAGGTGTATCCACCTTTTTATTGTTTTTTTATACCGATGTATTTGGAATTACACCTGCTACTGCCGGTCTGTTATTGTTGATAGCCAGATCGAGTGATGGGATTAGCGATGTGTTAATGGGAATTGTTGGAGATAGAACCAATACAAGGTATGGTAAATTCCGACCTTGGGTTTTATGGACTGCTTTCCCCTTAGCTGTTATTTTATCTATGCTCTTTACCAGCCCTGATTTAGGCGAGAAAGGGAAAATTTTTTATGCTTATAGTACCTATATCTTGTTTACTCTCATTTATACTGCTAACAATATTCCCTATGGAGCATTGATGGCTGTTATGACAGGTGATAATAAGGAGCGCACAAGTATAGGTTCCTATCGTATGGTTGGAGCTTTTGGTGGTGGAATGTTGGTACAAGGTGCTTTATTGTTTCTGGTCGCTTATTTTGGTGATGTTAATCCATCGATAAAGGTAAATGAATTGGCAGAGAAAAGGTTTGAAGTAACTGTCTCAACGCCAAATACTGTAGCAAATGCCAATATTAAAACAAAAGACGGGATTGCCTTATTTTCCTGGGCAGATAAAACCGATGATTCAGTAAATGAAGCTTCCAATTATAAAAGTTTCTCCATGGAGGCGAATGCTGAATATCATTTTATTGTAGATGGAGAAAGGAATTTGTCAGCAGATAAAATCAAATTGATCAATCAAAAGAAAGGCTACAGTTATTCGATTTATCTCATGTCTGTATTTCTTGCCATTTTTATGATAGTTACCTTTTTGAGTACAAAGGAAAGGGTATTGCCTCCAAAATCTCAAAAAACAAATCTCTTGCAGGATTTAAAAGATTTGATTAGCAATAAACCTTGGTTAGTATTGCTGGGTATTGGTTTGTTATTTACTATATATAATTCTATAAAACAGGGTATTGTAATAATTTATTTTACGCATTATATGCATAATCAGCTTTTAGCGGCATCTTTTCTTATAGGTTTAATGATTGCTTCTATTATAGGAGCAATGATTACCGCGCCCTTGGGAAAAAGGTTGGGTAAGAAGAAATTGTTTATTTATGCGCTCATTTTCTCCGGCGGAGTGAATGCCTTGTTTGCTTTTTGTAGCCCTGATGATGTAGGAGCTATTTTTACCATTGGTGTTGTTTCTGAATTTGCTTCTGCAATATTCCCTACCTTATTTTTTACTATGCTGGGAGATGCGGCTGATTATTCTGAGTTTAAAAATGAACGTCGTGCAACCGGACTGGTCTATTCTGCAGGTTCTTTTGTAACTAAGTTTGGTGGTGGTCTTGCTGGCGCTATTATTGGCCTGGTTTTATCCTTTTATCATTACGATGGGCTAGATGCCAGTACAATTCCGGGTGCAATACCAGCTATCAAAATGTTAATGAGTTGGGTACCCGCTTTAGTGGCTGTGTTGGCTGCTGTTCTGATGACGCTTTATCCATTAAATCAGCATAAGCTTGATGAAATAACTCAGGAGCTCAATAGAAGAAGAGAAATGGAGTAAAAGATTATATAAAAAAACATGATAAAAAAAGAGGCGCTTATATATTTTGGTGTTTGTTAGTTAAAAATTAATTATATTTTATAATATGAAGTACGGATTTTTTGATGATAAAAAGAGGGAATATGTAATTACGAATCCTAAGACTCCATGGCCCTGGATCAATTACTTGGGAAACCAGGATTTCTTTTCTCTAATTTCTAACTCTGCAGGAGGATATAGTTTTTATAAAGATGCTAAGTTTCGAAGGTTAACCAGGTATAGATACAATAATGTGCCTATGGATAATGGCGGAAGGTACTTTTATATCAAAGAAGGAGATACCATGTGGTCTCCCGGCTGGAAACCTTGTAAAACACCATTAGATAAGTATGAGTGCCGACATGGAATAAATTACACTACTATCAAGGGAGAAAAAGATGGTTTGGAGGCTGAATGTTTATTTTTTGTGCCTCAGGATACTTGGGCTGAGATACAGAAGGTTACACTGAAAAACAACACCTCGGAAACCAAAAAAATTAAGTTTTTTTCCTTTTTAGAATGGGCACTTTGGAATGCTTCAACAGATATGGAGAATTTTCAAAGAAATTTCTCAACCGGTGAAGTGGAGGTTGATGGCTCTGTTATTTATCATAAAACAGAGTATAAAGAAAGGCGGGATCATTATGCTTATTATAGCGTAAATCAAGCTGTTTCTGGTTTTGATACCGATAGGGAGTCCTTTATGGGACTATATAATGGTTTTGAAGAACCTGAAGTGGTATTTAATGGTCAGCCTACAAACTCTGTCGCGCATGGGTGGTCGCCTATTGCTTCCCATTATTTAGAGATTGAATTACAACCCGGAGAATCAAAGGATTTGATTTTTGTTTTGGGGTATGTGGAGAATGAGGAAGATGAAAAATGGGAGAGCAAAGGAATTATCAATAAAACCAAAGCAAAAAAAACCATTTCAGATTTTGATTCTGTTGAAAAAGTAAATGCTGCCTTTGATGAATTAAATGCATACTGGGATAAGCTGTTGAGTTCTTTTACCATAGAATCAGGTAACGACAAACTCGATAGAATGGTGAATATTTGGAACCAGTATCAGTGTATGATCACTTTCTGCTTTTCTCGTTCTGCTTCATTTTTTGAGAGTGGAATAGGTCGTGGGATGGGATTCCGTGATTCAAATCAGGATTTGATAGGATTTGTTCATCAGGTGCCTGAAAGGGCAAGGCAGCGGATCATAGATATTGCATCCACACAGTTCCCTGATGGAAGTTGTTACCACCAGTATCAACCTTTGACTAAAAGAGGTAATGATGATATTGGAGGAGGCTTTAATGATGATCCTTTGTGGTTGATATTGGGTGTTACGGCTTATATCAAAGAAACTGGTGATTTTTCTATTTTGGATGAAATGGTGCCCTACGACAATGATTTAAGTATGGCTGCAAGTCTTTTTAATCACTTAACCGTTTCTTTTAACCATGTCATCAATAACCTCGGACCACATGGTTTACCATTGATTGGCAGGGCAGACTGGAATGATTGTTTAAATCTGAATTGTTTTTCGAATGATCCCAATGAGTCTTTTCAAACAACTGAAAATCAAAGCCAAGGATCGAAGGCTCAATCATTAATGATTGCCGGATTATTTGTAGTGTATGGTCGTGATTATGTAGAATTATGTAATGAGATAGGTAAGACGGATGAAGCACAAAGAGCCCAGCAGCATGTGGACGAAATGGTGATGGCCGTGAAGAAAAATGGCTGGGATGGCGAATGGTTTTTACGTGCCTACGATTATTATGGAAACAAAGTAGGAAGTCAGGAAAATGACGAAGGTAAAATATTTATTGAGTCTAATGGTTGGTGCTCAATGGCCGAAATAGGCAAGGAAGAAGGGATGACACAAAAAGCGCTGGATAGTGTGAAGGAAAAGCTAGACTCACCCTATGGTATTGTATTGAATAACCCTGCTTTCACTAAATATGTCATCGAATATGGAGAAATTTCTACTTATCCTGCGGGATATAAAGAAAATGCCGGTATTTTTTGCCATAATAATCCATGGGTCATTATTGGGGAAACGAAATTAGGCAGAGGCGAGTATGCCTGGGACTATTATAAAAAAATATGTCCTTCTTTTCTCGAAGAAATAAGTGATTTACACAAAACAGAGCCTTATGTGTATGCTCAAATGATTGCAGGTAAGGATGCCTTTAAACCCGGCGAAGCTAAAAATTCATGGTTAACAGGAACCGCTGCCTGGAACTATTATGCCATTACTCAATATATACTCGGAATTCAACCGCATTATAGTGGTCTTATTATTGATCCTTGTATTCCTAAAGAATGGAAGGGATATCAAGTAACTCGTAGATTCAGAGGTTCAGTATTTAATATAAAAATTAAGAATCCTAACGGTGTTAACAAAGGGGTAAAGGACCTAAAGGTTAATGGAATTAGTCAACAAGGAAATACGATACCGATTGTCCCAGCTGGTAATTACACTATTGAGGTGGTTTTGGGATAAGAAAAAGATGGATGTTATTGTGCTCTTAGAAAACTTCCTATTAAACCTTAAGCAATAGCTTTAGGTATATTAGAGTTTATGATTTACAACATTTGCTCCCTTTGGGCAAGGGGTGTAGATGTTGTAAATCTTTTTTTAGATTCGCTATTCTGTATCATGCGAACTTTTTTGCAATAAAAATTAATTTTGTTTGACTGGCTCGCCTTGTTTCTTCACCTGCTCGTATGGCGATACTCTATTTATATCTTTGTTTGTTTTTTGAATATCTACTATCTTTACATGATTTTTATCATTTAAAACAAGAGTCGATATTCAATTAAAAAACATTATACAGTGAATAAACTTTCATATGACAATGGTATCTCAGATATACCATTACTAGGGGTTACAATTGGAGAAAAATTAAAAGAGACTGTTGAAAAATATCCGGATAAAGAAGCACTTTGTGTTCCATATCAAAATTATAGAGTTACTTACAAAGAGTTTTGGAAACAGATAGAAGAAGTTGCCAAAGGAATTTTAAGTTATGGTGTAAAAAAAGGTGATAGGGTAGGTATTTGGTCGGCAAATCGTTACGAATGGGTATTGGTTCAATTTGCAACGGCGCGTATCGGGGTTATCATGGTAAATGTTAATCCTGCTTATAAGTCAGCTGAATTAAAATATGCCTTAAAGCAATCAGAGCTTAGTGTACTCATCATGTCACAAGGCTTTAGGAAAACCAATTATATTGAAATTCTTAGTGAAGTACGCTCGGCTTGTATTCATTTAAAGCATATTGTGGTTATTGAGCACGATTGGAAGGCTATGATAGAAGCAGGAAAGAAAGTATCGAATGAAACCTTATTGGAAATAGAGCAAGGAATACAGTTTGATGAGGCCATTAATATCCAGTATACTTCCGGCACTACAGGTTTTCCCAAGGGAGCTACTTTATCTCATCACAATATTTTAAATAACGGCTATTTTATTGGGGAAAGGCTCAACTATAGCGAAAAGGATAAAGTGTGTATTCCGGTTCCTTTGTATCATTGTTTTGGAATGGTATTGGCCAATATAGCATGTATTACACATGGTTCATGTATGGTACTTTCGGGAGAAGCTTTTGATCCCCAGGTTGTAATGCAAACGGTTCAGGATGAAAAGTGTACATCGCTATATGGTGTGCCGCTAATGTTTATTGCAGAGTTGCATCACCCTGATTTTGATAAATATGATTTCTCCAGTCTGCGAACAGGTATAATGGCTGGTGCATCTTGTCCCGAATCAGCTATGCACGATGTGCGTGAGAAGATGAATATGAAAGAGGTCGGGATTTGTTATGGAATGACCGAGACTTCGCCGGTGAGTACACAGACTTTTGTGGATGATAATGAATATCGTAGATGTGCAACCGTTGGTAAAGTTCATCCGCATTTGGAGATTAAAATCATCGATCCGGAGACTGGTAAAATAATACCTCGTGGTACTGCTGGTGAATTCTGCACGCGAGGTTATTCCGTGATGCTTAAATATTGGAATAACCCAGAGGCTACTGCTTCTGTTATTGATGAAGGGCGTTGGATGCATACCGGGGATTTAGCTGAGATGGATGAAGATGGATATGTGAAAATTGTAGGCAGAATAAAAGATTTAATTATACGCGGAGGGGAGAATATCTCTCCTTTCGAAATAGAAGAATTTTTGCATAATCATGATCAAATTAAAGATATTCAGGTGATTGGTGTTCCTGATGCCAAATATGGTGAGGAGGTAATGGCCTGGGTTATCTTAAAGGAAGGAGAACAGGTTTCGCAAGATCAATTAAAAGCCTACTGCAAAGGTCAGATTGCTACCTTTAAAATTCCTAAATATTGGAAGTTTGTGGATCAATTTCCAACCACAGTGACCGGTAAGGTGCGTAAAATTGAAATGCGTGAAATATCTACAAAAGAGTTAGGGCTGGAAGTGAGAAGATAGCCTGCTTTTTTTGGGAGAATGGATTATATCTTATAAAAGCCATTGCTTTAGCAGTAAATACTAAAGTAATGGCTTATTTAATTTATATATCGTGCTAATAAAACTATATTTCAAACTTAATGCCTTGCGAAAGGGGTAAGTCATCAGAATAATTGATGGTAACCGTTTGTCTGCGCATATAATTTTTCCATGCATCACTGCCACTTTCTCTACCTCCTCCTGTTTGCTTTTCTCCTCCAAAGGCACCACCGATCTCGGCACCTGAAGTACCGATATTTACGTTGGCTATGCCGCAATCGCTGCCATTGTGCGATAGGAAATATTCCGCCTCTTGAATATTTGTGGTCATAATGGTGGAGGATAATCCTTGAGGAACATTATTTTGAATGGCAATGGCTTCTTTTAATTCTTCATAAGCAATAATATAGAGTAAAGGAGCAAATAATTCTTCTTGAAGGATGGGAAGATCTGCTTTCACTAAAGCAATAGAAGGTTTTACATAGTATCCTTTTTCTAATCCGCTTATTTGAATAACACCGCCTTCTAAAATAAACTGGCCTCCTTGTTTTTTACACTTCTCGATGCCTGCTAAATAATTTTGAACAGCCAAACTATCCACTAAAGGACCCATATGAGTTTTAGTATCCAGTGGATTGCCAATAATGACTTGTTTGTAAGCATGTGTTAGTCGTTCAATAACCTGGTCGATAACCGCACGGTGTACAATTATTCGGCGGGTAGAGGTACAGCGTTGCCCAGTAGTACCAATGGCGCCAAAATAGGTAGCTGGTATAGCTATATTTAAGTTGGCATTCTTAGTTATAATCATGGCATTATTACCTCCTAACTCCAATAGCGACTTGCCAAATCTCTCAGCTACCTTTTGTGCAACCGCTTTTCCCATTTTAATAGAACCTGTGGCGGATATTAACGAAATATTTTTATCCTTGCTCATCCATTCTCCCACTTCCTTTGCTCCGGTAACCACAGAACTTATGGCCTGCGGTAATTCGTTTTTGTTCAGGATTTCTGCAATTAATTTCTGGCATGCTAAGGCTGTTAGAGGTGTTTTTTCAGAGGCTTTCCAGACGCAAGTATTGCCACATACCCAGGCTATAGTGCTATTCCAGCTCCATACGGCAACGGGAAAATTAAAGGCCGAAATAATGCCTGTGATACCCAGTGGATGCCATTGTTCGTACATCCGGTGCATGGGGCGTTCGCTTTGCATGGTAAGTCCGTATAGCTGTCGTGATAAACCAACTGCAAAATCACAAATGTCAATCATCTCCTGAACTTCACCATAACTTTCCTGCAGGCTTTTGCCCATTTCATAGGCAATCAGTTTACCTAAGTATTCCTTCTCCTCCCTTAGTTTATTACCAAACTGTCTGACCATTTCGCCGCGTTTGGGTGCTGGTACATTTTGCCAAAGTTTAAAGGCTATTTTCGATTCTTCAATAACCTTTTTGTAAGCATCTTCGTCGGTGTATTTTATTTTAGCTATCAAGTCACCGTTAACAGGAGAAAATACCTCGAGCAGCATTCCGTTTGATTGAACAGGAGTGTCTCCTGTCCAGGCTCCTTCATTAACTTCGGATAATTGAAAATGATTAAGTATGTCTTGTAACATAGTCTATGTTTTTTATTGAAAATAGTAACTGAAAGATCTTTTGTATTGTAATTCATTCGTTACCCAGTCTTGTTGTGAGTTGCGAGCTGAATAAAACAATACTATCTGTTTATACTTTTCCCAGTTTGGTTGGAATAAGTACTCTCAAATATGTTATCCGCGTTAGATGTTTCGAACCCATCTTTTCTGTGTTCTCTTTTGATTTTATTTTTTGGAATATTTGTGAACTGGGGTAAGATTTTTCTTTCGGCAAATTCTACATAACTTCCTGATATAATATGAGTTTCATTGTCTGAGAAGGTAGCCTCAATCATAGGTGAAACAGAAGAGCTTTGTTTCAACAAGCCATCCTTGCTGGTTTTAATGATTCCTCCGGCATTATTAAGTTTTATACCTATGGAGACTAATAGCTTATTAAATTCTTCTAAGGTATTGTAAGGGTGGGGTAGATTGTGTACGCTGATGGTAAAATGGTTTAAATAATATTTATTAAATATGGTCCAGGACGCATATTCACTTGCAGCTGCCAGTGTATTATATTCTTTCCATGTTGGGTTTTTCCAAAGAGCTGTATGAAGAAAATGATCAACCGCAGTGGCATTGCTTAATTCTAATTGATCAACAGGGTCATTGGCTTGGTTGTCGGTGAAAGAACGAATTAAAGTTTGAATGTGAGCAGGGAAATCATTTACCCGTAATTCACTTATAAATATTCTGGGTAATCGGTTTTCTGGAGGTGAATACCATCGTGCATTCAGCTTTTTTTTCTCAAAGTAAAAATCATCTCTTGCTTTGTAGCCGTGATATAAAAATATTTTTTCCAGCGACTGAATGCCTAATTGAGGTACTCCAATGGTCCTGAAGGCAATATGATCGTTTTCAATATCTGATAAATCATTTATAATGCCCTTTTCAATGAGTGCATGAGTAATCTTATTGACATCAGTAACTCTTTGTTGATATCGGGTCATTAATCCCTTTAATATTTTATCCAGTGTATTCATCATGATTACATTTGATTTTTATAGTATTGACCATAACTTGTCGAAAGAAAACTCTTGAGGTCGATATCTTCTTGTTTTAAGTAACCCTTAGTAATTGTTTTTTTTAGATGAACAAGTTCTATAACGCTGCAAACACTGGCAGCTGTAGTCCAGGATATGGCTCTGAATTCTTCTCCGTCAATTTTCTGTGGCAAATAGGTGTGAAAAAACTCTTCTCGGAAAAGTTTGTCTTCTTGCCAACCTTCAACTGCCGCATAAACATGTACAAGATCTTCTTTAACCGGTGGTTTTGCAATTGTAAGGATCTCTTCTAGGATCTCTTTTTTATCTTTCAGGATGAGTTCTGTAATTAAAAAACGCATTAGTTGCGCATGCCCCGGGTAACGTATTGTTTTGTAATTTAAGGTATCTACCCTGCCTTCTAGGGTTTTACAAAGGGTGCCTAAACCACCGCTTGTATAAAAAGCTTCATATTCGCGGCCTTCAATATTAATGGTTTCCAAGCCCAATAAGGAGGATACAAACTTTCTTTTCCCATTTGAAATGACTTCCGCATCTTCTATGTATTCATTAATTACGCCGGCAGGAGACCAGTTAAAGGAATAACCTAATGATCCGTTTGGGTATCTGGGTAAAGCCCCTACTCTTAACTCAACGTCTCTGAGACGTGTGAATTTTTTAATGAGATCGTATCCTATAATGGCAATAAACCCTGGAGCCAAGCCACATTGGGGTGCCATTATTCCTTTTGATGTTTCAGCAAGCTTTTTAATTTCAACCGAAGTTTTAATGTCCTCGGTTAAATCGAAATAATGTATACCTAAGTGATGAGCAGTTTGTGCAATATAAATGTTATGCTGGTAAGGTAGACAGGAAACAACTGCATCGAAAATTCTCAGCTGATTTAATGTGGATGTCTGATTAGAAATGTCAATGCCTGAGACAGGAAAAGTAAACTTCTTAGAAATGGGGTGTGAATCAAAGCCGTGGACTTTGAATGATTTATTTAATAAAATGGCCACCAGTGAACCAACTTTACCAAGTCCTACAACTGCAATGTTTTTAATCATGATAGATAATATTATGATTTTTAATGTATTAAAGTTAAGAAAGAATTTAATCAAAAGCATTACTTTAATCATATATTCCATTGGTCTTAGCAGGAAGCTTTTGAATTGTATTTTCTGTTCATATTAAAAGCATAAATTATAGTCCGTATTTTTTATCTATAATGTGTTGCTGGTAGCTAAGGGAGCGATGTTGCAATACTTGCTGGAGGATAAGGTTGAGAAATGTTAAACAATTTGAAGATTCAGATGTTATATTTCTGATTATTAACCCCAATAACCTTTTGATAATTATGGATCTGAAAACAACTTACATGGGGATTGAACTTAAAAACCCCCTAATTATTGGCGCGTGTAGCTTGACTACCGATATCAATATGGCCAAAAAAATAGAAGAAGCAGGAGCTGCTGCTATTGTTTATAAATCGCTTTTTGAGGAGCAAATACATCTTGAGGCTGCTGAACTGGAGGATGATTTACATGAGTACGATGATCGTAATGCAGAAATGACCTCTTTGTTTCCTTCTATTGAGCATAGCGGACCTAAAGCCTTTTTAATGGGGCTTAAGAATTTGAAAGAAGCTGTATCTATTCCTGTTATTGCAAGTTTAAATTGTGTATATGATGTAAGTTGGGTTGAGTATGCCAAATTTATCGAACAAACAGGTGTTGATGGTTTAGAACTTAATTTTTTTCATACAATATCTAACAGCAATAAAAGCGCCGATGATATAGAGAAGGAGCAGATAGAGATTTTAAAGAAAGTAAAAGGAGCAGTGAATATTCCGCTTAGTGTTAAATTGAGTCCTTATTATTCAAATCCATTAAATATGGTCAGAAAACTGGATGAAATTGGAGCAGATGGATTTGTTTTGTTTAATAGATTGTTCCAGCCAGCAATTAATATTGAAGAAGAAAAACTCAAAATGCCTTATAATCTAAGTAGTAAAAACGATAATCGTTTGTCGCTTCGTTATACTGGCCTGTTGTCAGGAAATATTAATGGAAATATATGTGCCAGCAATGGTATACATGATGCCGAGGATGTGATTGCTGCTTTATTGGCTGGAGCCGATGCTACACAGGTAGTAAGTACTATTTATAAAAATGGAGTTGTTCAGATCACCACGATACTTGAAGATTTATCTTTATGGATGAAAAGCAAAAAATATCATTCCTTGGCAGACTTTAAAGGTAAATTATCTAAGGCGAATGTGAAGGAGCCTTTCGCCTATAAACGAGCTCAGTATGTGGATTTTTTGATGAAATCAAAGAAGATTATGAAAGATTATAGTTTGTAAATTATTATTTAATTGAGTATAAGGGCGGCCATTGGCCGCCTTTTTTGTTGTGCGCCGTGTATGATAATCACTTAACCGTTGTTAGTTTGTTAACGGGGTGAAGTATCCGCTATTGACAGGAAATGATGGTGTTAATAGTGAAATGAAATACCTTGGTGATTATAAGCAAAGTTCCGTCTCGAGCAGCACGACCATTAACCAGCATTGCCTATGGAATAGACTTCTGGGAAATACAGCACTAATTCTGTCCCTAGGGGCGAAATCACCACAGGCAGACACTTAACTGATCCGCTATGGATTCTAGCCGTAGTCGACCCAATGCAGCAGCAGTTGATATGCAAATTTTGTCTACTATTTATTCACATCGATTTACGGACAATAGTTTTGGTTTACGATTTGAACCATGTGTATGCCACGCATTATTTTGCAGAAGAAAATAGCATTATAATAAGATGAAACGAGCATGCAAATTCAATTTACACACAGGAAAATGATTGAATTTATTTGTGAGTTCTCCCGCATTTCGCGGGACAGGCTATATGACCATTGAAAATAAATTTAAACATATGAAAATGCTGAGAATATGGACATGGAGAATTTCTTCAAAGGGTTAATCATAACAAAATTTATTCACTGAAGTATATTTTCAATGGTGTTTATGCACTCTTTTGGTGTTTCGTTATGGAATTTTTTCCCAGACGAAAACAAACCTATAGTTCCCCACCTTCAATTTGAACTCTAATATTCAATAGGTTATCCTAAATAACATAAATTTAGTCCGACAGCAGAGATGTAAAATAGGCCTTGGTAGTTGAGGTTGTTTATAAATGTTAATTTTATTTATGAATCTCATTTTTATTCTAAAAAAAAATGCTTTACTTTATTAGCACAGTGAAATGAATGATCCCAAAATTCAACATTTTCTAATTTTTAAAATTCCTTAATTATGGCTGTAAAACGAGTTTATACCTTCGGAAATGGACAAGCAGAAGGAAAGGCAGATATGAAAAACC
>JBFHKL010000014.1:0-29933 GCA_041595375.1 Saccharicrinis sp. | reverse complement strand
TTCCAATTAACGAAATGTTAAATCTCTCATGGGGAGAGAAATTGACTAATGATATATGTGTTTTCACTTCCCTTGTCATGTTTATAGTTGGGCTGAACCTGAAAAGCTTAAAATGGCTTAGGTATGCTTTCTTTGTTTTTTCTGTTTGTGCTATAGTTTTACTCTGGTTTTTTGCTGGGGGAAGTTCAGGGCCTACGTTAATTTTTATGCATGCCTTTATTACCTTATTGGTTTTTATCTCTGTAAAAAAAGAGTTTTTAATTTCAATGCTTATCCTGTTGGCGCTAACGATCATCTTATTTTGTGTTGATTGGTTTCTGCCAGAGTGGGTACAGCCTTATTCGTCTGCGAAAGACAAAATGGTTGATTTAATAGGAGTTGTTGTTTTATTCATCTGTATAGAAATTCCTTTATTGGTTTATGTTCGAAATAGTTTTTATAAGGAAAAGAATGAGGCAGTTCAGGAAGCAGAATTCAAAACTCTGATGGTTTCAAATCTGAGTCATGAAATCCGCACGCCTATGAATGCGATTATTGGTTTCAATGATCTACTGCGCCATGCAAACCTTTCTTCTGACGAAAGAGAGAAATATTTGGATATTGTTGGGCGTAACTCTCGGACATTGATGAATTTACTTGATAATATAATTACTGCTTCCAAGTTAGAGTCAGAAAATGCGCAAGTTTTTGTTACAGAGGTGAATGCCCATGTAATTTTGCAGCAAATTCATGAAACATTAGGTGCATTTTTACATAAAACAGGTGTTGAATTATTGTTAGATTATGCGGATGAAGAAGAGGCCTTGCTTGAAGTAGATGATAATCTTTTGTTTCAGGTAATGTTAAACTTAGGTTACAATGCCATTAAGTTTACTGATAAGGGAAGTGTTACACTTAAAGTGGAAAAAGTAAATAATGACATGGTATTTTCGGTGCAAGATACAGGTTGTGGCATTTCGAAGGTTTTGCATGAAGACCTATTTAATAGGTTTAGGCAGGTTAATAATAGAGTAAATCTTATGCCGTCTAATGGCGCAGGGCTGGGGCTTTCAATTTGTAAAGATTTAACAAAGTTAATGAATGGTGAAATTTGGTTTGAATCAGAGCCGAACGTTGGGTCACAGTTCTTTGTAAGAATACCCATAAAATCGTAAATACAATTTTGTTAAAAATAAAATGAGCCTGTGATTTGCCTTATTCCTTGTATTTGTATGCAATTATAAAGGTGAAGCAGCAAAAGAATTTAGGTTGCAAAACAAATGAAACTACTTTCCTTATGTTATTTTTCTAAGATCAGGTATTTGTTTTCTTTAGATAAAGAGGTGCAGACTATAATTTAGTATTCATCCTAAAACTTTCAAATCCTAGTGAAATAAGCGATAGGCATTTGCTTATTTTTAATTGGCCTTATGGGAGCTTACATAAATCATTGAAGGTGCTGTTTGTGAACTGGACCAATCGACTGTTTGATTTCATCAGATTAAAAAGAACAGGTGTAATAACCTTTTCATGGAGTCTTCGTTATAGTTACATTTAGTTGTTTGTTGTGATTAAGTTTCCCTGTAATGCAGTTAGGGGGCGGTAGTTTCGGTTGTAAAATGGTGAAGGATGAATAAGAGATTTTCTTTTAAGAATATCAAAATTGGGAAAAGACTAAATTTAATTCTTGGTTTAACTGTGTTTGTAATGATAACATTGTTGGGCTTTTTTTTGATGGAGATAGATTATAAAACCATGGTTGAAAACCGTGATTTTGTGATGGATGAAGAAGTAGGTAATTTTAAACAATTGATTGATGTGCAGGTTGATACAAGGCAAATGTTTGTTCAATCTGGCATAAAAGTAGCTCACAAGTTATTTTATCAACATACAATTGAGTTAAATGAAGATAAACAATTAGCGGTAGATGTAACCAATCAAGAGACCGGGCAAAAGGAGCTGGTTCATATTGATGAACTGAAATTAAATGGGCATGATGTTTTTCATAGTTACGATTTTGTTGATGAAATAGGTGAGCTGATTGGCGTAACAGCAACGATATTTCAACGTATTCCGCAAGGGTTTGTTCGTACCTCTACTAATGTTTTAAATAAACAAGGAGAGAGAGGTGTAGATACATATATTCCTAATGACTCTCCGGTTATTCAAACTATTTTAGCAGGTAAAACTTTTGCAGGAAGGGCGTTTGTAGTGGATGATTGGTATTTGACTGTTTATGAATCGATTATTGTTGATGGTCAAATAGAAGGTATTCTTTATGTAGGTCTTAAAGAGAAAGATATGTCGCTTATAAAAGACATCTTTGCTTTTAAACAATATATGAAAACGGGGTATCCTTTTTTAATTAGTAAAGCGGGGGATTTGTTAATCCACCCCAATAGAGAGGGTGAGAATTTAAAGGAAGAGGCGTTTTTTAAAAAGATGCTTTCAAGTGATCAGAAGAAAGGACATATTAGCTATGGTTTTGGGGGAGAAAAGAAGCTATTGTATTTTGAATATATTTCTTCGATAGAGTCTTTTGTTGCCATTACTTTTTTACAATCAGAGTTTAGTGATAAGATTTATAGGTTGTTTACTATTATATTAATTGCATTGCTGTTTGGGTTGCTTGTGTTTTTTGCAGTGAATAGGTCTGTCGCACGATCGATTACAATTCCTATACAGAAATGTGTAGACTTTGCAGAAAAGATAGCTCAGGGAGACTTGTCTGGAAATATTGATATTCATCAGAAAGACGAGACCGGCCAAATGGCCAGGGCTATGAATGATATGGTGCTTAAGTTAAGGGAGGTTGTTTTTGAAATTACCAAAGGATCTGTTCATATTGCAACAGCTGGGCATCAGGTCAGTTCAGCTTCTATGCAAATTTCAAAAGGAGCTACAGAGCAGGCTGCTTCTGTTGAAGAAGTTTCTTCTACAATGGAGGAGATGGTGAGTAATATTGAACTAAATACGCAAAATGCGGTTCGTACAGAGAGCATCTCAACGAGAGCTCATGAAGTAATGCATGAAGTCTTTGAAAAGACTCATCGTTCTGAGGAAGCTACTATTACCATTGCTCAGAAAATTAACGTGATTAATGATATTGCTGCCCAAACCAATATTTTAAGTTTGAATGCTGCGGTAGAAGCAGCCAGGGCTGGAGAGCATGGTCGAGGATTTGCTGTTGTAGCAGGTGAAGTACGTAAATTGGCCGATATGAGTAAAAAGGCGGCCAATGAAATTGTGACTCTATCCAAAGAAAGTCTACAGGTAGTCACTCTAGCCGGTCAAAAGGTAGGTGAGATGGGACCCGAAATACAAAAAACAACAGAGTTAGTTCAGGAGATATCCGTTTCCAGTAGTGAGCAGCTTAAGGGAGCTGAACAAGTAAATATCGTTATTCAGGAACTTAATCTTTTAACTCAGCAAAATGCATCTTCTAGTGAAGAACTTTCGGCAAGTGCGCAACAGCTTTCTTCGCAGGCCGATACGCTAAAGGAGTTGGTAACCTTCTTTAAGCTCGGTTCGGAGCAGGTAGGTACTCAGTATACTGATGTAGTTCAATCAATAAAGGATGAATTTATTAAACCTATATCTAACACATATTCAAAAGAAGATTCTCACACCAAAGAGGTGGATGCCAATAAGGCTATAGGTATTAAGTTTTTTGATAAGGATATGGAAAAAGATTACGAGTCGTTTTAGCGGACTTTAGGGAGCTAAGGAGATAATTTTCATTGTATACTATTTCTCAATGGTGCCAACAAATGTATCAAAGTGCTGTGCTCTGTATTACGCTATATAAAATAGGTAACAGTTTGTTGGCGATTTTTATGCTTGCAGTTAAGGTAAATGCTGGTAAGTTTATATCTTTGGCACAATTTTATTCAAAGAGAAATGTCAAAGATTAAAGCCTATATTTCTTCCTTTCGTCTGCGTACCTTGCCATTGGCAGTGTCGACGGTTATGATGGGGAATTTTGTTGCTGCCTATCAGGCGGTGTATAGTGCTCGTGTGGGTATGTTAGCCGTTATTACAACTGTTTTTTTGCAAATTCTGTCAAATGTAGCAAATGACTATGGAGATGCTGTTTCCGGAGCAGATAATGAGGAACGGGTAGGGCCGGAGCGGATGGTTGCCTCGGGCAAAATATCCTTAAAGGAAATGAAAATGATTGTTGTGTTGTTTTCTATTCTGTCTTTAATTAGTGGGATTGCATTGATTATGAGTGGTAACTTCGAGCTGATGGGTATTCAATCCTGGGCATTATTAGTTGTTGGTTTAGGTGCGATAGCAGCAGCTATTAAATATACTGTTGGTAAAAATCCATATGGATACAGAGGATTGGGCGATTTATTTGTTTTCTTTTTCTTCGGATGGGTAGGCGTGTTAGGTACTTATTTTTTACATACAGGTGCGTTTAATCCCTGGTTATTACTGCCTGCTTCAGCTATAGGGTTTTTAAGTGCAGGGGTTTTGAATTTAAATAACTTGCGCGATATAGAGAGTGATGCGAAAACAGGGAAACGAACATTGGTTGTTAAAAAAGGAAGTGATTGGGGTAAGAAGTATCATGTGTTTCTAATGTTATCGGCTATGCTCTGTCTCCTTATCTATGGATTTTTTGAGTTTATCAGCTATTGGCAATGGTTATTTTTACCCATCTATCTCATTTTAATTAAAAATCTGATTTTTGTTTATAAGAATGAGGAGGCCGTATTACTCTATCCTCAGTTGAAAAAATTAGCCCTTACCACCTTTTTATTGGTGCTGTTATCGGGGGTGGGATTGCTTTTTCGGTAAAAATTCAGTTGGAAATTAAAAATAAAGGAATGTTTATATTTTGTATACCCATTGTTTAACTGACGATTGGAGATGATCGAATCATCGAAGTGCCTGTTTCGATAGTGTAAAACATGGAATAAAAGGCATCATATCCTTAAACGATAGTATTTTAGTTGGTAGTGCTGCGGGTGAAATTACTATAATCAATAGTTTATGTTAAAAGCTTACTTGAAAAAACATACCTTAAAATTTATCACTCCCGGAGGAACATCCAGAGGTGTGCTGACAACAAAGGATAGTTGGTATATCTTCATTTATGATACAGATTTACCTCAGGTAATAGGAACAGGAGAGTGTTCTATCCTACCTAAATTGAGTATGGATGATGTTCCTGGGTATGAAGAAAAACTAAACGAAGTCTGCGCTAATATTCATCTCTATGCAACATCTTTCCATCAATCTTTAATCAATTGGCCATCCATTCGTTTTGGGATAGAGATGGCTTTGCTTGACCTGAAAAATGGAGGGGTAAAAACCATTTTCCCATCTGATTTTGTTTTAGGCTTAAAGGATATTTCCATTAATGGATTAATCTGGATGGGAGAGGTACGGTATATGAGAGAGCAGCTGGATAAAAAGCTTACAGAGGGTTTTGATTGTATCAAGATAAAGGTAGGAGCTATTGACTTTGCTAAAGAATTGAACCTTATTCGTGAAATAAGAAAAATATATGATGCGGATCAAATTCAGATTCGGGTAGATGCCAATGGGGCCTTTAGTCCGAATGAGGCATTGGATAAGTTAACCGAGCTGAGTAAACTGGATATTCACTCTATAGAGCAGCCTATAAAAGCCGGACAGTGGAAAGAAATGGCACAGTTGTGTGAAAAATCACCCCTCCCCATTGCTTTGGATGAGGAGTTGATTGGGGTTAATGCAAGAGCACAAAAGGAAGAGTTGCTTCAAATAATACAGCCGTCCTTTATTATTCTTAAACCATCCTTGCTTGGGGGTTTTAAGGCTTCTGAAGAATGGATTGAACTGGTTCAAAAGTATTCTGTTGCCTGGTGGGCTACTTCGGCATTAGAAGGGAATATAGGATTGAATGCCATCGCTCAATGGACGGCTCTGCAAAACAATTTAATGCCACAGGGACTGGGGACGGGGCAGGTTTTCTCCAATAATATATCTTCTCCCTTGCAAGTACATAATGGACATCTTAGTTATCATATCAATCAATCATGGGGCAAACTACCATAAATCAATTTCATCGTATTTGTTTAAACGGGGTTGTTCGGGAAGGAGAGCAATTGCAGCATTTCTGTTTACAGGAGTTAAATCAAGCACCTGAATGGCTTGCTCACATCTACGAGTTTATTTTAGAGTGGCTTTCTCCTGAAGAGTCTGTAGTGGCCTATACTTCAGGTTCTACTGGCACACCAAAGAAGGTGTACTTACAAAAAAAACATATGATTGCTTCAGCCCTGAAAACAATCGATTATTTTGGGTTAACAGCTAATCACGCAGCTCTGCTGTGTTTGTCGCCAAATTATATTGCCGGTAAGATGATGTTGGTTCGTGCCTTTGTGGGTGGTTTTAATTTGTTATGTGTGGAGCCATCGGGGGCACCCTTAAAACAATTATCTACTCCAGTTGATTTTGTTGCCATGGTTAGTCTGCAGGCTTTTAATTCGATAAGCGATTTTAATAGCGATATCAAACATGTCATTATTGGTGGAGGTGCCGTATCTTCTGAACTTAAGGCTCAATTGCGGGATTTACCTACTCGATTTTATGAGACCTATGGAATGACAGAAACAGTTTCGCATGTGGCTATCAGAGAAATAGGTGAGAAAGAAAGTTTTTTTCGCGCGATGAGTAATGTGCTTTTCGAACAGGATGATCGGCTCTGTCTTAAAATCATAGCACCGGATATTTGCTCAGGAGATATTATTACAAATGATATTGTGGAGTTAATAGGTAAAAAGGAATTTAAGTTTCTAGGGCGATACGATAATGTCATTAATTCGGGAGGCGTTAAGATTATTCCCGAAGAAGTAGAGAAAAAGTTAGAAAAGGTGTTACATGTCCCATTTCTAATCTCTTCGTTGCCTCATAAACAATTGGGAGAGCAGGTGGTACTCGTTGTTGAAGAAGGTCAGGATCTGTCGCTTCCTGATTTTTCACTATATCTATTGAAATATCAAATCCCTAAAAAAGTAGTTTTTATTTCGAACATACCCCTAACGGATACGGGTAAGGTGCGGAGAAAAGTTCTAAAAAACATGATTGCATCTGCTAATAATGGGGATTAATCAAACTTTTTATACAATTGAATAAACATGTAAAATATCATAAAATGTTCGCTTGTAAATTATTTCCTTTGATGACTACTTTGATAAATGGTTAAAGGCTGGTTGTGTGCAGGTATAACTG
Organism: Saccharicrinis sp.; assembly: GCA_041595375.1. Taxonomy (GTDB): domain Bacteria; phylum Bacteroidota; class Bacteroidia; order Bacteroidales; family Marinilabiliaceae; genus Saccharicrinis. The sequence goes on along the minus strand of JBFHKL010000014.1, from coordinate 22,730 downwards.
GTACTACGTTTGTAAAATAAAACTATATATATGAAGAATTTTAAATTAACAGGTGTTGTTTTGTTGGCTTTGCTATGCTTTAACAATATGAGCGCACAGGAGAAAAAGGAAACAGAAGAAGGTTATGATTTTGAGGTAATCTATGATTTAGATGCCACATCCGTTAAAAATCAATATCGTTCTGGTACTTGCTGGAGTTTTTCAGGTATTTCGTTTTTAGAATCTGAGATGTTAAAAGCAGGGAAGCCTGAGGCGGATCTTTCGGAGATGTTTGTAGTTAGAAACTGCTATTCAGATAAAGCGACTAAGTATGTGAGGTTGCATGGTTCGCTTAATTTTGGTGCAGGTGGATCGTTTGAAGATGTATTGTATAGCTGGCGTAATTATGGTTTAGTCCCTGAACAGGCTTATAGTGGTTTGCAATATGGCGAAAAAAAGCATGTTCATGGCGAAATGGATGCTGTGCTTAAGGCATATGTAGATGCTGTTATTACAGATGAGAATAAGAAACTTACTCCGGTGTGGCACAAAGGCTTCGATGGTGTTTTAGATGCCTATTTAGGTGAGTATCCTGCAACATTTACTTACGAAGGTAAAGAGTATACACCTCAATCTTTTGCTAAGGAATACACAGGACTTAATCCTGATGATTATATTATTGTAACTTCTTTTACCCATCATCCTTATTATTCAAAATTTGTTTTTGAAGTGCCTGATAACTGGGTGTGGGGTGAAGTGTATAATGTTACTTTGGATGATATGAAGGCAATCATGAACGAGACGTTGAAGCAAGGACATACTTTTGGATGGGCTTCGGATGTTAGTGAAAAAGGATTTTCTTTTAGAAATGGAGTAGCTATTGTTCCTGAAAATGATATTGAAGAGATGGACGGATCGGAGCGTGAAAAGTGGGAAACGATGTCGAAGGAAGATAGGGAAAAAATGATGTATAGTTTCGATGGGCCTGTGAAAGAAAAACATATTACACCTGAGATGCGTCAGGAATTGTTTGATAATTACCTTACGACAGATGATCATGGTATGCATATTACAGGTATGGTGAAAGACCAGGAGGGTAATACTTATTACAAGGTGAAAAACTCATGGGATACCAACAATAAATATGATGGTTATTTTTATGCTTCAGAATCGTTTGTGCTTTTAAAAACAATGAACATCATGATTAATAAAAATACCTTACCTAAGGATCTTAAAAAGAAATTGGGTATTAAATAGTTGTTTGCTATTTGTTAAAAATTAAAACGTTATCATTTAAAGATTTACCCAATCAACTAAATAAGATAACGTAGAAAGCCGTTTCCTGCTTCAGGAGGCGGCTTTTATTTTCTCACTATTTCAATTTCTTTGGGTAATTGATGTATATTTGAGCCATATGCAAATGCCTGTGTTTTTTAACTGTTTATTTTTGTTTGTCAGGTGTTTGTATTCCTTGTCTGCCTAGGCAGGGATATTTTAGTAATAATTTTTTTTGATTATGAGCTTTAAAGACTATAAAACCAGAATGAAGATTAAGGCTGAGGCCGAAGACATATATGCTGCTCTTACCAACCCTTTTACCATAGAGTTATGGAGTGGATATCCTGCCGTTATGAGTACTGAGCCCGGTACTGAGTTTTCGTTGTGGGAAGGTGATATTGTTGGTAAAAACCTCGAGTTTGAGGAAAATAAGAAGGTAGTTCAACAATGGTATTTCGGGGAGCAGACAGAACCATCTGTAGTTACCATTAAAATATTTGAGCAAAAAAACTTGTGCCAGGTAGAATTGGTGCATACAAATATCCCTGAAGAAGATTTTGATGATATTTGTGAAGGTTGGGAGAATTATTTTTTAGGAGCTATCAAAGAGTTTTTTGAAGAGGACTAAAAAATATTTCTTAATAAGTAAAATGATTGTTAAATTGGTCTGACGTATACTCAAACCAGTTTACAATGAAGACCTTCCCATATGGGGCTTTCCCATTTGTTCGCTTATTGATTCCTCTTTCTCTGGGAAGGATCTTATCTGTTTATGTCTATCCTTCTGTATCTCTGGTATGGACCTTGTTTGTGCTTTTCCTACTTCTGCTGTTCTATTTAAGAATGGAGATGAAAAGTAATTATATAAGGAGGTGGATACCAGGTTTTGTGATTGTAGTTATGTTATTGGGAGTTGGATGGGGATGCAAAATACCTTACCGTTTTAATGCCACTCTATATGGCCAAAAAGAAAGCTATCGTGCAGTAGTTCATGATGTATCCAAAAACACCGATCAAACGCAAAGGCTTTTGCTTGTCTGTCATAATCCAGATACTCTGCATCGGAATTTTTTTAAGGCACTGGCTTATGTAAAAAAAGATAGTGCGTTTATGGGGTATGCCCCTGGCGATCGTATTCTCTTTTTTGCCAGGTTGGATTCGTTTGTCACACCTAAAAATCCTTTTGCTTTTAATTATGCCGAATATATGTGTTCGCAGGATATAAAAGGGCAGTTTTTTATTCATCATACAAATATCTTTAGGTCGAATTCGGGTTTTAGTTGGCAAAAATATTTTTACAAGGCGGGGCAGTGGGCCGAAGGTAAATTGACTCGTATAGGCATGAATGATGAGGAGTTTGGGGTGCTAAATGCCTTGGTTTTAGGAGATAAAAGCCATCTGGATTATCAAACCAAAGTTAATTTTTCGGGGGCAGGCATTATTCATGTGATTTCAGTTTCCGGTATGCATGTTGGCATTATTTATTTGATATTACTTGGAATTTTTTCCGGCTTCAAGGCAGGTAAAAAAGGCCAATGGATCAAGTCCTCAGTTATTTTATTGGGCTTATGGCTCTATGCTGGATTAACAGGAATGACTCCTTCTGTTTTTAGAGCAACGATCATGTTCTCTGTCTTTTTAATAGCTAAAACAATTAACCGGAATTATAATATCTATCATGCATTAGCGATTGCCGGTTTTATTATTTTGTTAGTTAACCCCTACGCGATAACTCATATGGGCTTTTGGTTAAGCTTTTTTGCCGTGGCTTCTATCGTCTATTTTTATCCTCTTATTAATCAGGGAGTATATTTTAGTAGTCCATGGTTAAAATATACTTGGTCGCTTATCTCTGTTTCCTTAGCCGCACAGTTAGGAACCGCTCCTTTGGTTATTTATACCTTTGGTTTCTTCCCTTTGTGGTTTCTTTTGTCCAATTTGCTTATCATACCTGTTATTCCTTTGGTGTTATGCTCAGGTATAGTGTTGGTAGTGGCGCCTGTAAACTCCTTTATAAGTCTGCTGTTGGGTGGTTTTACGGCAGATCTTCTACGTTATATTAACGAAATAGCTGCATGGGTTAATCGTTTTCCGCATGCTCAGTTAACCAAAATTCAGCTTTCCTTCGAAGAAATGATCCTGCTTTATTTGGCCATGCTCCTCTGGGTAGTATGGCGTTATAACAGGTCCGTTAAATTATTATCAGGAGCCATGTTTACCTTGCTGCTTGCCTCCAGTTTGATGGTAATTAAATCCTATTTAAAATATAATGAATCCTTTTTTGTGGTGCATCAGGTGAAAGGGGAAACAGTTATTTCCAGTACTTCACATTTTAAAAGTGTATGTGTACTTGGTGATACACTAAGAGGAAAAGATGAGCATTATGTGCTGGAACCTTTATGGAAACAGATGGAGGTAGATGATGTAACTGACATATATTTAAAAAACACCCCTTTACAAGCTATATTATTGCCGGGTGTCAAGGTGCTGGTGATACATCATTCGCCTCCTGATATGGAACTGAATTCCTTAGTGAAGAGTGCTGATATTCTTGTGTTTACATCGTCGTTTCCTCGGTATAAAATTGCAGAGCTCAGCCTAGTGTTGAAAAATAAGATATGTGTATTTGATTCTTCATATTCAGTCTATTATGCAAGATCGTTAAGGCGTGACTTTCAGCAAGAGTTAATGCATATGCATTTTGTCTCTTTGGATGGTGCATTTGTGCATCGCATCAAATAATTGTTTAGCTTTGGTTGGTTTTTAATATTATCTTTTAAATTTGCCACAATTTTCGACATAATTTTTTGTTTTTTTTGAAAGGATAGCGATGAGAATTATTATTGCAGGAGCAGGAGAAGTTGGTACCCATGTGGCCAAAATGATGTGTAATGCCAATCATGATGTTATTTTAATTGATGATAATGAAGAACGTTTACGTCAGGTAGATGCACATTTTGATTTAATGACTATTGTAGGTTCAGTATCTTCAATAGATGACTTAAAGCAGGCTAATGTGGGCACTTGTGATCTGTTCATCGCTGTTCCTCCCTACGAAGAACTAAGTATTTTATCCGCCATTCTGGCGAAGCAGTTGGGGGCTAAGGTTACTATCGCACGTATCAATAACTATGAATATCTGTTACCCAAAAATAAAGAGTTTTTTAAGCAGTTAGGGGTTGATGAATTAATTTATCCGGAACAGCTGGCTGCCAAAGAAATTGGTACCTCTTTGAAAAGGGTTGGTATCCGTCAGCAAATCGATTTTTCAGATGGAAAGCTTATTTTATATGGATTAAAGATACGAGATAATGCTCCGGTGGTGAATAAAACTCTTGCAGAGGTGGCTGCAATGCACGACTACAAGTTATACAATACAGTAGCCATTAATAGAGATGGACAAACGATTATTCCAAGAGGTAACGAAAGCTTTAGACATAATGATTTAGCCTATATTATCACTACTCCTGAAGGAACTCAGCAGGTAATGGAGGATTGCGGGAAGGAGCATTTTGATGTGAAAAATGTAATGATTCTCGGAGGTAGTCGTATAGGTAAAAAAGTAGCCCAACGTTTGGGTGATAACTATAATGTAAAACTAATTGAGATTGACAGGGAGAAGAGCACTAAACTGGCCGACACGCTGGAAAATACCCTGGTGATTAGTGGAGATGGAAGAAATCTCGAATTGCTTAAGGATGAGGGTATTCGAAAGATGGATGCCTTTGTGGCTGTTACCGCTAATTCTGAGGTAAATATCTTGGCCTGTCAGCTGACTAAAAAAATGGGTGTGCGGAAAACAGTGGCCGAAGTGGAAAATATGGATTATATTGATTTGGCTGAGAATATTGGTATTGGTACCTTAATTAATAAAAAACTGATTGCCGCCAGTTATATTTATCGTTATACGGTAAAAGCCAGAGTGTCGAATGTGAAGTGTTTAACAGCTTCAGAAGCTGAGGTGTTAGAGTTGGTGGCCAGTGAAGGATCAAAGATTACCAAAGGTAGGTTAAGTGATTTGAAACTCCCAAAGGACGTGAATGTAGGAGGTATTATTAGAAATAATCAGGCTATTATTGTAACAGGAAATACAGAGATTATCCCGAACGATAAAGTGGTGGTTTTTGCCATGCCTTCAGGCATTAGTAAGATTGAGAAAATGTTTAATTAGTTTTGTTTATTCGATTGCTGATTTAAATTGCAGCAATTTAAATATTGCCGTTAAAGAGTCTAAATGTATGCTTAATTTTCGCATTGTCCTGCTGGTTATGGGGCTTTTACTCGTTGTTGAGGGAGTTTTTATGTTACTTACAGCCGCTGTGGCAGGAGTATATGGGGAATACGATTTGCCTTATTTTCTGTGGTCTGCCCTTATTTGTGTTGTTATTGGCATCTTGCTGTGGCTTACTAATCATAAAGCGAAAAAATCAATAGGTAAACGTGAGGGCTATGTAATTGTAGCTATGGTGTGGGTAGTGTTCTCCTTTTTTGGCTTATTGCCCTTCTGGATTAGTGGTGCTATACCCTCCTTTACGGATGCTTTTTTCGAAACCATGTCGGGTTTTACAACCACTGGCTCATCTATTTTGGATGACATTGAAGCATTGCCCCATGGAATGCTTTTTTGGCGTAGTATCATACAATGGTTAGGTGGGATGGGTATTATTGTGCTCTCATTGGCTATTTTGCCTGTGCTGGGTGTTGGTGGTATGCAGCTTTTTATAGCCGAAGTGCCCGGGCCGGTGCCTGATAAGTTACATCCAAGAATTGCAGAGACAGCTAAGCGTTTATGGGGAATTTATGTTGTTTATACGCTATTAGAAACCCTGCTGCTTTGGGCAGGAGGAATGACATTCTTCGATGCCATATGCCATTCTTTTACAACGATGGCAACAGGAGGATATTCTACCAAGCAAGCCAGTGTGGCCTTTTACGATTCGGCTTTTATTCAATATGTGATGATCATTTTTATGTTTATCGCAGGAGCTAATTTTACCCTTTCATATAGTGCTTTTAATGGCCGTTTTAGTCGTATTTATAAGGATGAGGAGTTCAGGTATTACCTGGGTTTTGTTGTACTGGTGTCCTTGTTGGTGGCTGCGGTATTATATATCTCAGGCGACGTATCAACGGTAGAAAAATCAATACGTGATGCTTTTTTTCAGGTGGTTTCTTTAATTACTACCACAGGATATGCTACTGCCGATTATTTGGTTTGGGTTCCTACGCTGAGTATTATTATGTTTATGCTGATGTTTATTGGCGGTAGTGCCGGCTCTACAGGTGGAGGTATTAAAGTGGTTCGTATTGTTATCCTACTTAAAAATGCTTATTTCGAACTTAAACGATTGATACATCCCAATGCGGTTATTCCCGTACGTTTTAACTCCAAGGCTGTTTCTCCTGCGGTGGTAACTAATGTACTCGCTTTTATTGTTATCTATATGCTTATTGTGGGCTTGAGTATGATTGTCATGTCGGTGATGGGTTACGATTTAGATACGTCCATAGGTGCTGTGGCTACCTGTATAGGTAATATTGGTCCTGGTTTAGGGGAGGTAGGACCGGCGGCTAACTTTGCCCATATCCCTGATTTTGGGAAATGGTTTTTGTCTTTCCTAATGCTAATGGGACGATTAGAAATATTTACTGTAGTGTTGTTATTTTCTCCTTATTTCTGGAAGAATTAAAGCTCCTTTCTCAATAACCAGCATACTGTTGTGTGATTTATATTGGACTGTAAATTGTTGATATATATATTGGAGCGTTTTTAATTAGATGTTTTTTGAAAGGTTCTTCTCCTTTCCATTGTTCTGGTTTATCTATAAAATGCGTAGTAAGTATTTTAGCTCTATGTTTTATTAATCGTAATTTGCTTATTAAATGCTATTGGATTAATACATACTAATATGTATATTTGTTTATATCCTATAGTGAAGTAATTTATAACATCCATTAAAATCTCGTTTAAGGATGAAAGATTACCCTGATCAGATAGAGGAGTTAATCTCGCTAAGAAAACAGCTTGAACAAGCTAAAGAGAAATTGATTGTTAATGAAAAAAGGCAACAATTTTTTTTTAATGAGTCACCTGTTGCATTTCAGGCCCTTGATGAATATGGAAAACTACTAGAGGTGAATCAGGCGTGGATTGATACTTTAGGTTATTGCAAAGAAGAAGTAATTGGGCATCACTTTGTTGATTTTGTAGCTGAAAATGTAAAAGATAACTTCTTTACGCAATATCTACTTTTTAAGGAAAGAGGCAAAGTGTTTGGTGTGGAATTGGAAATGATCAAAAAAGATGGGTCTTCTATATCTGTTTCGTTCAATGGACATGTTTTATGTAATGAAAAAGGTGAGTTTCTGCAATCGAATTGTTATGTACAAAATGTTAGCGAGGTAAAAAAAGCAGAACAGGCTTACCTGCAAAGCGAAGAAACAGCTAGGGTGTTATTAAATGCATCTAAAGAGTCTGCTTTTTTATTAGATGTAGAAGGTCATTTTATTGAAATGAATGACATTACAGCTCAGCGCCTAGGGAAGCCAGCGGAGGACTTAATTGGTAAATCGGTATTTGATTTTCTTCCTGAAGAGGTAGCTGAATACAGAAAGATGAAATTTATAGAGATCTGTAATAGTCGAAAACCTTATAGTTTTGTGGATCAGTGCAAAGGGCTTGTATTGGATAACCATATTTATCCCATATTCGATGTGGCAGGAAATTTATACCGCATAGCTATTTTTAGTAAAGATATAACTGTTCGTTTTAAAAAAGAAGAATATACCAGACAACTCAGTAGACTTAATGAAAAGTTGCTTGTGATGGATGAGTTATCTGATAAGTTAAAGGTTATCACAAAAGGAGTAGTGGAATTGTTTGAGGCTTATTTTGCCAGGATTTGGCTGGTGAAACCATGCGATAGAGATGAGCATTGTATGTATTGGAAAGGGAAAGTGGGAGGCATAGAATGTAAAGATCATAAGGATTGTCTTCATCTGTTGGATAGCTCAGGACGCTATACCGATTTAAAAGGAGTACATAGCCGAATTCCTTATGGCTGTCTTAAAATAGGTGAAATATTAGCAGGTGAGAACACTAAATTTATAACCAATAATATTTATGAGGAACATTACGACGTAGATGTGAATTGGGCCAGAGAAAATGAATTGCAATCTTTTGCAGGATTCAAACTCGTATCAGAGTATGGTAAGCCTGTAGGAGTATTTGCTTTTTTTTCGCGTAAAAAAATAGATCATACCGAAGAAAATATGTTGGATATATTAGCCAATACATGTTCGTATGTGATTCAAAATTTTTTAAAAAAAGAAGCTCTACGTAAATCAACATTAAGCCTTGGTGAAGCTGTTAAGGCTGCTAATGTGGGTTTATGGGAGTGGGATTTGAGAACCAATGAGGTAACCTTTTCTGCCGTGTGGAAACAACAATTGGGCTATAAAGAGCATGAAATGGCTGATGAATTTAAAGAATGGGAAAGTCGTGTTCATCCCGATGATTTAAAGTTGGTTAATAAAGAAATTCATCATTGCATTGATCACCTTTCAGATAGCTTTGAAGTAGAATACAGATGTAGGCATAAAAATGGGGAATATAGGTGGATACTGGCCAAATCAAGCTTAATAAAAAATAAGCATGGAGACCCCGAACGTTTTATTGGCTCACATCTTGATATTACCGATTTTAAAAAGCAAGAAGATTTGCTTAAGGAGGCCAATGAAACAAAGGATAAATTCTTATCTATACTGGCTCATGATTTAAAGGGGCCTATTGGTAGTGTGTCGGAAACAACAAAAGTGCTTTTAGATAATATCGATGATTTTTCAAAGGATTATCTGGAGAAATTTATTGATGTATGCAATAGAACCTTTAGTAATGTTTATAAATTATTGGAAGATTTATTAACCTGGTCAAGAGCGCAACGAAACCTGATTACCTATCACAAAGAACAGTTTGCCCCTTCATCCTATTTTAATGATGTGTTGTATTTGCTTAAACCAATGGCTGATAACAAATCAATTACCATAGATTTAGTCATGGATAAAAAACTGACTATAGAAGCAGATAAAGAAACCTCCAATATTATCTTACGTAACTTGGTATCTAATGCTATTAAATTCACCCCTAAAAAAGGAAGAATTAAGATCTGTGGAGAGAAAATTTTAAAGGAGAAAAGAGCATATGTAAAGATTAGTGTTCAGGACACAGGCATAGGTATACATCCTGATAAGATGAATAAATTATTTAAAATAAATAATGATATTGCGAGTGCAAAAGGGACAGAGAATGAAAAAGGAACCGGTCTGGGTCTGATTCTTTGTAAAGAGTTTGTAGAGAATAATGGCGGTGAAATATGGGTGGAGAGTGAAAAAAATAAAGGCGCCACTTTTTATTTTACCTTGCCTTTAGCCAATGGGTAAACCTATTTGCAGTAGATGCATTTTGACTCCAAGAAGAGTTTCTTTATTTTTACCCAAAAATCTATTCTTACAGCTTTTATGTACCGTTTAAAATTTGTTGTCTTTTTACTTTTTGTTTTTTCACAAGTCTTTTCTCAATCCGAAAATTTATTTGAGGAACTGGATAAAACCATTAAAAATGAATGGTATCATGTTCAGCAGAAAGAGCTGATATTGGATTCGTTAAAGAAGGAGGTTCATCTTCATCATAGTAAAAGCCAGGAATGGGATAGATATGTTTTATACCGGCAAATCGCCTCGGCCTATACCGTTTATGTGTTTGATTCGGCCATGACTTATTATCGTAAGGCGATAGATCTGGCTTATCATATAAAGCATCCTCAGGCTATAGCGGAAACACAATCGGCTTTTGGTCATTTGTTGGTTTCGGTAGGTTATTATCGGGAAGCCATTGATTCGCTAAATAAAGTGGAGGTGTCTGTGTTAAATGAAACGCAGTTACAAGAGTACTTTAGCAATAAGGTGAGGGCCTATTACGATTTGGCCGATTATATCAATGATGATTTTTATTCGCCCCATTACCGCAATATTGCTCATGCATATGTCGATTCAGTTTTAAAATATGAGGTGCAGGGTACCATTCGTCCGGTTATGACTAAGGCATTGCGCTACCTGGTAAGGTGGAATCCTGATTCTTCCGCCCGTGCATATACCTATGCGCTTAATCATCTTCAACCTACGCTTCATCAACAGGCTATGATTCACTCTTGTTTGGGGTATATCGATTTAGAACAGGGGAACGTGCAATCAGGAGAGGCTCATCTGATAGAATCAGCCATAGCCGATATTAAAACAGTGACCAAAGAGGCTACTTCCTTAATGACCTTAGCGCGATATTTGTTTCAGCAGGGCGATGTACAAAGAGCCTATAAATATATATTACTCGCCAAAGAAGATGCTGCTTTTTTTGGCTCGAAGCAGAGGTTGCTGCAAGTATCCGATATCTTTCCGGCTATTGAGGGAGCTAAATTATTGCAGGAAGAACAGAAAAAGGATAAGGCCATTCGTTATGTGTGGATCGTTTCTCTTTTAACGATGGTGATTATTTTATTCCTAATTATCGTTTACCGACAGTTGTTTAATCTCAGAAAAATTTGGCTTGTCATCAATAAGAACAATAAGGAGCTGACTCATTTAAACGAACAACTTCAGGAAGCCAATAAAATAAAGGAGAAATACATTGGCCATTTCTTTAATACCAGTTCGATGTATATTCAAAAACTGGAAACACTGTCTGATGCATTAAATAAACTGCTGGCATCTAATAATCCCCAACAATTAAAAACGGTGTTGAAAGATATTAAACCTAAAAAAGAGAGAGATCAGCTTTTTCATAATTTCGATGAAGTGTTTTTGTCCCTTTTCCCCGAGTTTATAAAATGCGTGGAAGCATTTCTTAATGATGAGAATAAATATACACTAAAGCCGGGTCAGCTGCTAAATACTGAGCTTCGTATTCTGGCTTTAATTCGTTTGGGTATTAGCGATAATGAAACTATGGCGCAGGTACTGGGTGTTTCCATAAATACCATCTATACCTACAAAACCAAGGCTAAAAATAAATCGAAATGGAGTACTGAAGTTTTTTTTACAAAGCTTAATGAAATAAAGTCAGTTTGAAGGTTAGCATTTTTCAGTCTCTCGTTCTTAAAAATGGAGCACTTAGTTTGTTATAAAAGGTAGGTATAGTCTTATGTCTGTATTTTATAAAAATTCAGCTCTATCTTACCTGAGGTTCATTAGGTGTTACGACATATGAATTACGAATTGAGCAATACGACATATGAATTGAATACTCATAACTGTCTATTTTACAATTCGTTATTATCTAACTATCATTGAACAATGTTATTTGCAAGCCCAGAGTAGCAGGTCCTGACCAATAATTAGGATTCAGGACCTGGGTTCTTAAATTTTGCTATTGAAATATTGGTGAATTAGATATTTACCTGAGTTTAATTATCCTGTAATTGTTTAAATGCTAGGTTATCAAAAGAGGAGATATCTACCAATCTATTGAGATCATCATCGAATTCAATGGCCACAGAATCTCCTGGCTGGGTGATTGGTAATTCAACTGATATTTGAGAGCTACTAATAAAAAGTTTATCTTCTTTGCCTTCTAATACCAGGTAATATACTGTATTTCCATTTCTAATATCGCTAGCTATCCTGCTGACTTTCATTCGTAACATGTTGGATTCTTCATTCTTACCTAATTCTACAGCACTACCAGAAAGATGCAAGGCATTTTTGTACGCTCTCAAAGTCTCTTCAAAATCATTTCCTACACCCACTATAGTATAATCCTCCACAGATACCATTGCTAGCATTTTAACCAATCCTGCTTGATCTTTGAGCGACATAACATAGGTTGGTATGCCGTTGATATTGTAGGTAATAGGGAAGGATGCATGATATCTTTTTTCCTGCACTTTACCTTGTGCGCTGTATTGAGCGGCCTCTTCGGTTGCACCTATTTGTTTGTACCATGTTGCTTCTTTTGTTCGGGTATCTACTAAAACAAAGCCCACAGTGCCTTCATCAGCACCTACCGATGTCAACCCTGTATACCAGTATGAATTGCCTCCTTCGCCATACACCAGAGAAATGCCATTCGTGGTCCTTAATTTATTCTGGTCCGAGAAGTTGGTAACCCCTTGTACCAATTCGCCCCAAAGGTCAAGTTGCTCTTTCACTAAATCTGCTGGCTGTATTCTATCCACCCATTTAGGCGCATCCTGTATGTTGTACTCTTGAATGTCACCTGTTTTACAATCTACAAGCAATACCCCAGTTGCATCCTGACCTCCAAAACCAATACGGTTCTTGAAAAGAGTAACAACCCAGTAGGGTTTTCCTTCATTATCAATTTCAAATGAATAATCCGTAAATCCTTGGGTCATGAACCCATTAAAATAAATGTGACGCCTTAAATTATCCGAGAAATATGCTTTAGGCTGATATTTAATAAGCACCGGTTCATCGCCATAGTTTTGTACCAACTTTACGTCTCGTTCATTGCTTGTTGAAACCATTATATAACCAGTAGTTCCTGTTTTATTCTTATTCCATTTCAACAATCCAGAATGAAGTAATGGTGCTACCCAATATAACTTATTGTTAATACTTTGAATGTTAAAGGTTCCAATCTCCACCTGAGATCCCATAGCGGGTACAGTGCCTAATACTTTGTCGCCTAGTCGCTGGGCAATATACTCATCTACGACTCTAATGTCGTTGTTTGAGATGGGTGATATTTTACTGGTAAAGTCATCACCCATTTTTACGTCGCCAATCAAATTGCGGTATTCCTTACTCCATAGTAAAGGAGATGTAGTGAAGATGGGTAGAACAACCAGATAAAGTACGATGGCTAATGCCACGTATTTTGATATACGAATTCTGTTTTCTTTAGCTACGCGTTTGCGCTCATAAAATGTGTAGATGATAAACCCAAGCATCAATAAAAATGGAAATTGACTAATAATCAAGACCCCAATACTGCCAAAGATTATCACAAACTTGTTGATTGGCACTTTAGTCAAGCGTCCACCTTTTTTTAGTTCCCAAATTAATATACCAATACAAAATGGTATCAAAGATTCTACAAAGCCCCTAAATCCGTAGTTTAAGGTAGGGGTGAAAAGGTAAGTTATTACCATTAAATAGATGATAGCAAAGCAGAGTAAAGTAATCTTCTGTTTTTTGTTCATTGTAAATAATAATTAGTTTTTTCGCATAATCAAACAACCTTATGCTAAGCAGACTAGTTGGTTGATTCGTAAAATTAAAATGAAAAAGATGTGTGAATTATAGGCTCTTGTTTGATTGCATACTGAACTTCGCTATTTGCTGGCAGGAATATACGATGAAAATGACCCTTAAAATATCGGGGACAAGTTACTCAGATTATCTTAATGATAATTACATTTGGTTTATAATTAGTGTATGAAAATTTTCGATAGATGTAAATGATTGTTATACAGCTTTTATGTTTAAAATAATGAGGATAAAACTACAGATAATGTAGAATATTATAATTACTGGAATATGAATAATTTTTAAAATACAGCGATACTAATCTCCTTTTTTTATTTTTGCTGGATGAAATTATTTCTTTTACATTTTGTATTTTACACTATTACCTCAATAGTATTGACACAAAACATAGATAACAAGCCACTAAATCATATGAATGTGAAAAAGGACTCCTTGATTCAATTGGCTAATGAAATACTTGAATTAAAATACCCCAGTTTTAAATTCAATGTCAGTGAGTATGACATAACAGCTTGGGGGAATAGTAAGACGACAGTGGTCAAATACAAGCGAATCATTCGATTTATCCCTTTGGATAAAAAGAATAACAACTTATGCTACGATTTTGAGGTGGATTTGATCAATAAGTCTATCTATCCTTTTGATACATGGGGAATAGATATGTTTTATATTCCAACGAGTGAAGAACAAGCGAAAATTGATTTCGTTATCAAAGCATTTGGCTTACCTCATAAAGGTTTTTCAAATAGTATTGAGGAGGATGCAGATGTGTATCGTATCAACTTGGATAATGAGTACTCATATGGTCGCTATGTTATAGACAAAATTACGGGGAAAGAATGCGATGGTGCCATACAAGGGAGTTACGAGCCTATGCCAGAAGATAATAGTCGCCATAGATTTGCTGACCCTTTGGTTGAAATAAGAGATTAATTCATGATTTAAAATAGCTGTAATAAACGTTACTTTAGCATCTTATATATTTCTTAAATTTTTTATCTTGAAAAGTATTCTTCTACCAATTTTATTAGTCATAATCAATTCAATTGTATTGGCTCAAACTATGGATAATAACTCATTAAATACTACAAAGCTGAAAAAAGTAGCATTGATTCAATTGGCTAATGACGCGTTTGAATTATCATATCCCAATTTTAAATTCAACACCAGTGAATACGACATCTCTGCGTGGGCGAATAGTAAGGCTACAGTGGTCAAATACAGGCGAATCATACGATTTACGCCTTTGAACAAAAAGGATGACAACTTACGCTATGATTTTGAGATGGATTTGATCAATAAAACTATCTCGCCCTTTGATACTTGGGGAATGGACAAGTTTTATATACCAAGTAGTGAAGAACAAGCGAAAATTGATTTCGTAGTTCAATCTTTTGGCTTATCTCGTTTTGGCTTTAACAATAGCATTGTAGAAGATGAGGATATGTATTGTATTCACATAAGTAATAAGGAGGCTTTTGGTAAATATTTTATCGATAAAGAAACAGGAAAAGAATGTATGGGCTCAATAGAAGGTAGCTATAATCAAAGCCCATGTAACCCTGGCTTAATTAACCCTGATCCTTGGGTTGAAATATGCGAATAAACTGTAATTTAAAGCATCTTGTTTAATACTTAGAATGAGTAGTATTCTAATAACGTCATAATTTATTTTTAATGTCAACATTAAGTATTGTTATTACCATAGTTGTTTTGGTTGGTTTTCTACTCTTTACATCATGTAAGCATTTTAGTGGAGCGGTTAATATTGATCTTTCTGATAGCTATTATTACAACCGAAAGAAAAGTGCAATTCAATATAGTCCTATGGGTAATTGGTTTGAATTAGGAAATACTAAAATGGATGCTGATGTGGCCTCGATTGAGGTACTAGAACGTGATTATGGGAAAGACAAGGACAAAATTTACTTCAAAGAAAGTGATATAAGCAACGAAGTAGATTATGCTACTTTTAGGGCAAAAGAGCGTTTTGCCTTTGATCAAAAGCATGTGTTCGTAGCCTATGAACATTTGCCATATGCACTTCGTGAGGACATATCTTCCTCAAAAAAACTATTCATTATTGAAGGAGCCAATCCGGAAAATTTTGAGACTATAAATTATGACTGGAGCAAGGATGATAAGTTATACTTTTATAGTTACCAGGCTGTAGAAGTCGACTATGCTTCCTTTGAAATTCTAAACGAAAGCAGCAGTAGGGATAAAGATAAGGTTTATTTACACCAAAAGAATGGCATCATAGCTTCAACTATAGATGTGGCTAGTGTAAGAGCGATTGATGGACACTATATTGCTGATAAAGACAATCTGTATTCATTTGAGCGCTGGGAGGAGGATAGTGAAAAAGCCTTTACCACTATCCCGCTACAAGATTATAAAACAATAAAGGTTTTAGAACACGACTATTTGTTGGTGGATGATAGAGTTTATTTTAATAATATGCTGGTGCCTATGGCTGATCGTGCTACCTTTAAATTATGGAATGACACCTATTATGGTGTTGATAAAAACCATGTGTATTATTGCGAGATGCCTATTGAAGGAGCTGACCTGGAAACCTTTCATGTTTTTACTTATCAGGCTTATGCAAAGGATAAAAATAATGCCTATTTTGCAGGTAAAGCTATGGAGGGCGTTGATCTGGAATCTTTTGGACCAAAAGAAGAAAATGGTTCGGGGCTCTTTAAAGACAAGAACCATGTTTATAGAGGTGATGAAATTGTAAATGACTAACGCCTTTTTATTAACGAATCAGTTTTGGTAGCATATACATTGTTTCGTAGGTAAGTCAAATATTATTCAGATATATGCCAATTCTAGGGTTCATTTTTTGTCCTTAAATTTTTTGTATCTCTGTAATTGGAAATCAAATCACTATCACTAAAGAACAAATAACCGGCATCATGTTATGGTTATGGATTTGTTGTGGGTAATTAAAAAAAATATATTATGAGAAAATCAATAATATTTCTGTTTTCCATCTTTCTATGTCTTAATGTATTTGCACAAAGTCAGATTTGTACATTACATTCTGTTTTAGGAGATACGATAGATAAGAATGAAATTGAAAAGTATATGCTCTTTAGTAATTATGCGAATGATAGTATTGAATATTTTGTTTTATCTGAAAGTAGTGGTCTTTACTTATTGAATGGATATCTGGATAGTTTGAAGGTATTAAACCTTCAAGTAAGCGAAGAAGAGGTGTTTTTAGAAAAGGAGAAAGTTGAAAAGTTGAACAATTATTTTGCTGCCAAAAGTAAGAGAGACACAGTTAATATAAATATTGTAGAGTTAAGTGATTCAATATCATTTAAACAAATTAATTTAAATATTCAGACTCCAGAATTTCAGAAGAATCTAAAAAAAGAAAAAAGGCGGAAATATTGGCAAGAAAAACGGAGGGAAACAAATAGTAATCGTGAGAAAGGTATGATTTATTAAAATTACTAATTTAAATAATAACTACCCACAACAATTAAGCTTTCGATCAAAGGTAGCGCTTGCGACTACCTTGATTGAAGCAGGTGTTGTACTTAACCCGTCTTCAATCCCACAATGCCATTTTCTATAGTGTAATCAATTGATTCTGTTTTCCAACACCTTTTAAATAATTTTTTAACATTCTGTGGTCGTGTTTTATGTGACCAATAACCGGTTCTATGCCCGTCCTAGCCCTAAAGCGTTTTTTCTTGCTTTTTGTTTTTCGTATCGAGTAGCTCCTTTTTTAGGTGCTGTAGGTGATATTATTTCAACTCCCGCTATTTTCTTCTTTCCTCGATATCTTCTGTCTACGATTCCAACCTTGGGTGTGCTTTGCCTCAAGTATTTTGGTTGTTTTAATGGTTCTTCAAGAGTGTGTTCATGGTAGGGATTGTTTTCAAAGGCTATAGCCCCAACTACAATTTTTGAGGTTTTGGTGACTACAATCCCTGATTTATTTCTGCACTCAAACTTCTTTGCTTCTTTTCCTTTTGCAATACAATTAATTTCAAGTTCATAAATTACTGTATTTTTTATTCTTATCTCCTTTTTGTTGGCTTAATATTTTATTGAGGATGACCATTAGTCCTTCGTATTTAATTTTTTGTTCACGGGAAAATTGCCTTTCAATATCCCTTACTTGGCGACCAGCAATGGTCTTTATCTTTCGGAATGCAGCTTTGGCTTTTTTCCTTCTTTTGGGGTGATGATCTATCATCAACTGTTTTAAAGTCCGGGTGTAAGTTTGGCGAAGTGTTATTTCTTCTTGTTTAGCAATCTCATTAACTTTCTCTATGATACGTTTGTGTAACTTGGCATCCGTAGGATAAGTGATGTTTTTTTCCTTAACAGTGCTATCTATCAACATCTCTTTTTTTTTGAGCTTCCTGGCCAAGTAATTGTACTGAAACTTTTTATAATTTTTTAGCGCCTTCTTTGCCTATGCGTTTTCTAAAGTGGATAAACTCGGTTGGGTCAAAAGGTTTTTGGGTCTGGAAAATTTTCTCGCCACTAAAATATTGCCAATAAGGATTTTCAATCTACCTGTCAACGATAGCTTCATCGCTAAGGTTATAAATGTGTTTTAGTAAAAGAAGGCCTGTGATTCTGCGGATTGGAACTGATGGGCGTCCAAAATATGGTATGCGGATATTACTGTTGTAAAAAGCTTGGATGGACTAAAGTTATGTGTACCTATTAATTGACAATTTCTCAAAGTATATCATCAACTGGTGGGTTGAACCTGTGGTATCGGGAGAGATAAGGGTACAAACCATTCTGGACAGATATAAGCAACATCATAATCAAAACAAAGACGTGCAGTTGATTGTGGATGGAGGACCTGAAAATAACAACCACAAAATGGACATATATCTCAATTCAAGTGAAATAAACATCCAGAAGCTCATTGACCTAAAGGATATCTCTTTTTTCAACTTTACCGTAGGATTTGATGTGAAATTCAAAGGTTGTTTATTATTTTTGAAGCATGAAAATCATCTTTTTAGCTTTCTTCTACTTTTGGGGAATGCTTTTTACCGTTTACTCACAGAAAATAAGTTTCAAGCAACTATCCAACAATGATGGTTTGTTATCCAATTCGGTAAATGCCATTGAGCAAGATGCAGATGGTTTTATGTGGTTCGGAACAAATGAAGGCCTTAGCAGGTACGATGGGTATTCCTTTCTAAATTTTTTTCATACTCCTACCAATAATCATTCCTTAAGCAACGATTTTGTGAATTGCCTTATGGAGGATAAAAATAATCATTTATGGATTGGTACCATGAATGGTCTAAATTATTTAAATCGTGAAACCTACGAAATAAATCGCCTTACCATAGGGCTAAATGATAGTGTGGGAGAATTTCCAATTCAAAGCTTAGCATTGGATAACGACGACAATATATGGATTGGATCAGAATATTCAGGCTTGTATAAGCTCAATACAATTACACATCAGGTTACGCATTTTAAAAATATACCTGATAATTCAACAACAATAAATAGTAACCACGTTTCATGTTTGTTATTTGATAGTAATAGGGGCTTAATGGTGGGTACCGATATGGGTTTAGATCTTTTCGATTTAAAAACACAAACATTTAAACATGTTGTAAAGAAAGCTATGGTGCAAGAACTGAAATTTTACAACGACAGTTCTGTTTTTATCGGTATCGTGTCCAAGGAGAAATATTATTACAAATGGACTCTAGCTGAGCTTGTTGAGAAAAAAGAATTTCCGGCTAATACCGCTTTGAACAATATGAAATTTTTAATGGATCAAAAAGGTAATCAATGGTTATCAATACGAGATAGAGGATTATTTTTTCAGGATACACTTGCAAACGAATCTCAACATTTACAGTTTAACAGGTTCGATCCTGAAGGACTCAGTAGTAATGCAATTAGTTCAATTTATCAGGATAGCTTTGGTAATATTTGGATTGGGACTGTAGATGCTGGTATTAACCTGTTTACTCCTGCCAAAAAAGCTTTTGTTCATATAAAAGATAATTATTTAAACACTGGATTACAGAATAATAAGGTGCGTTCCCTGTTTCAAGATTCGGAAGGCGATATATGGATGGGCACCAAATTAGGGGGTACATTAAGTAAGTTTGATAGAGAGTCATCCACCTTTCAGCATTATAGGAGTCAAGCCTCAAATCCTTCTACCTTAAGTGACGATATGATTTTTTGTATTACAGAAGAGAAACCTGGATATTTGTGGGTGGGTACCTCTAATGGACTAAATTTGTTTGAAAAGAAATCGGGAAAAGTAAAACGTTTTTTTAATGAACCGGGAAATTTAAATAGCATAGCATCAAATACTATTTATACATTATTAAAAAATGAGGATTTGCTTTTTATTGGAGGTAACCTTGGTTTGGATGTGTTCGATACAAAAAAGAAAATATTTTCTCATTTCTCAAAGTCGGCCCATAGCAACAGTATATCGAATGATAAAGTTAGGGTGATTTATAAAGGTACAGATGATGATATTTGGATAGGCACTATTCATGGACTGAATTTATTTAATAAGGATTTAGGCACATTTGAGCGATTTGAAAATCAAGCAAATGATAGTACAAGTATCTCTGCAAACATAATACAATGTATTCATGAAGATAAAAAACAGAATTTATGGATAGGTACTATTTTGGGTTTAAATTTGATGAATCCAGATCGTAAAACATTTAAAGTATTCAATACAAACGATGGATTACCAGGTAATTCGATAAATGGAATTCAGGAAGATGACAATGGCTTCTTGTGGTTGAGTACCAATAATGGACTCTCAAAGTTCAATCCCGATACCAAAGAATTTAAAAACTACACCAAAGAGGATGGTCTTCAATCCAATGAATTTTCGTCATATGTAAGTTGTAGAACAACTGATGGAGCAATGCTTTTTGGCGGCAACAACGGTTTAACAATTTTTCATCCTAAAGAAATAATAGATAATGATAGACTACCCAATGTAGTGATAAGTGACTTTAAACTGTTCAATAAGCATGTCTTAATAAATACCGAGAACGCACCACTAGAAAAACATGTTAGTCAGTGCAAAGAAATAACTCTAACACATAAGCAGAGTGTATTTAGTTTCGAATTTGTTGCTTTAAGTTTTATATCGGCGGAGAAGAATCAATACGCCTATATGCTAAAGGGCTTTGATAAAGAGTGGAATTATGTGGGTAGAAAACGAGATGCTACTTATACCAACCTTAATCCGGGAACCTATTTGTTCATGGTAAAGGCATCTAATAATGATGGTTTGTGGAATGAGCAGATGACCTCTGTAAAAATCAATATTCAGCCTCCTCCATGGCGTACTTGGTGGGCATATGTTATTTATGTGGTTTTGGTAATGAGTTTATTATCTGTTGTTTGGTTATACGCTATAAAAAGAGTGAAAGAAGAGAAAGAAAATGAAAAGAATCAGGAGAATTTAAAATTCTTCATCAATGTTTCTCATGAATTCCGAACGCCTCTTACGCTTATTTTAAATCCTCTAAAAAAAATATTATCATCCAATCATCCCGAAAATAAAGAAGCTGCACAAAGCATTCAGCTCAGTGCAAATAAATTGCTTGGTTTGGTGAATCAACTCTTAGATTTTAGAAAAACAGATTTAGGCCGATTGCCTTTAAAAGCAGTAAAAACTGATATTGTTAAGTTTACAAAAGGGGTACTTAATTTATTTGCTGATTTAGGAGATTATAAAAATATTGAGCTTCGGTTTGTTTGTAAAGAACCCGGTATTGATGTATGGTTTGATCCTGATAAATATGAAAAAATACTAAATAATTTATTGTCTAATGCCATGAAATTTACCCGTTCCGGGGGGCAGGTAGTTATATCTATTGAATTAATATCTGATACTACGAGAGGTCAATTGTTTAATATGTTTACTAGGGATGCAGAACCAATTAAGCATGTGGAAATACGGGTTCAGGATACAGGAATAGGTTTAACGGCAAGTCAGAAAAAGCACGTTTTTGAACGATTCTATAGTATTGATGAAAGTAAAACAGGTACAGGTATCGGACTAAACTATACTAAAAGTTTGGTTGAATTGCATGGAGGTAGTATTTCGGTAGAAAGTATTATTGAGCTAGGGAGCACTTTTGTTGTTTGCTTACCTATGGGAAATAAGCATCTTAAGAACGAACAATTGAGTGAAAATAAATTCAAATTAGTGAATTATCAATACGAACTCAATCAATTGGAATCGCTGAGATACGATATAGAAACCACTGATGAAAGCCCTATAGCTAGTGAAGATGAGGAGATAGGAAAGAAATACAATAGGAAACGCCCCGTCGTATTAATTGTGGAGGACAACAAGCAGCTTCGTAAACAACTTAAAGGTGAATTAGAAGGCAAATACGTAGTGTGGGATGCCGAGAATGGTAAAGAAGGGTGGAAGCGTGTTTTAAAAATCATTCCAGACTTGATTATTAGCGATATTAGAATGCCCGAAATGGATGGAAATGAATTGTGTCGAAAAATAAAAAATGATCAATGCACTTCACATATTCCAGTCATTTTACTTACTGCTCAAACTACAGATGACCAAACAATAATAGGCATGGAAAGCGGTGCAGACCAGTATGTAACCAAGCCCTTTAGCTTTGATGTGTTGGAATCGAGAATTAAAAGTTTGTTAGTTCAACGTAACAAGTTGCAGCAAATATTTAGTAAAAAGTTAGAAATAAATCCGTCGGAAATAACCGTGACAACAATAGATGAAAAACTGATAAAAAAGGCCTTGGATATTGTGGAGAAAAACATATCGAACTCAGCTTATTCAGTGGACGAGTTAAGTCGCGAATTGGAAATTAGCAGAGGGCATTTGTATCGAAAGATTATGTCGATTACCGGAAAATCACCTTCAGATTTTATTCGTTCAATTCGTCTAAAACGGGCTGCTCAATTGCTAAAATCCAGTAGACTTACCATATCAGAAATTGCGTATCAAGTTGGATTCTCTAATCCAAAATATTTTACAAAATGTTTTAAAGCAGAGTTCAACACCTTACCCTCCTTATTTGTGTCCGAGTGCGTAGATGATTGATATTTAAATACCTATAATTTAGGTGTCCTGTTGAAGATACTACATTATCCCTTTTTTGATACCTCAGTACCCCTATAAAATTTCTTTTTTAAAGATACCTCTG
>JBFHKL010000013.1:0-30248 GCA_041595375.1 Saccharicrinis sp. | reverse complement strand
AATTCGGGATTGAGTATTATACCTTCAAGGGGAAAGCTTCTTCGAAATTTGATTTCTGGAAAGCTCATGATGGATGGGCCAAATTTTGGCCTAAAACAGCAAAAAACTGTGAGGCATATTTTGATGCTGGTGAAGATATCATTACACCGGTGATGGGCGAATGTATCGATGATTTTTTAGATAGTGTACCATCGGATAAACCATTCTGCCTATCAGTTAGCTTTTCTGTCCCTCATGGCAGTCAGATCAAATCCATGTATCCAAATAATAAAGCTGCTATTGATTGCATGATACCCGCCAATGAATACGAGAAACTAAAGGGTCACCCTTTTTATGATACACTCTACCGCAATGCTGGTGTACAAATACCCAAAGAAACAGCTAGTGATCCTTATATTCAAATTCCATTTGAGGTATTAGATCAATATAAAGGCAGAGCCAATAATGTGTATAAATATGATTACGACACTATTTCCTGTTATGAACATCATATCCGATACTACCAGATGATATCGGCCATGGATAAAGTAATAGGAGACATGGTAAAATCGCTCGATGAAAAAGGCTTAAGTGACAACACGATCATCATATTTGCCAGCGATCATGGATTACTGATGGGCGAATATGGCATGGGAGGTAAAGCACTGTTATATGATTTAACAGCTAAAATACCCTGTTTTATTTATGACCCACGACTATCCCCGGAAAAAAGAGGGATAACAAACGAAAAATTAGTTTCAAGTCTGGATATTCCTTCAACTATATTAGATTATGCCGGGATTAATCCTCCTGAAAACATGCAGGGAAAAAGTTTAATTCCTTTATTAAACAGAGATACCACTAACTGGAGAGATGAGTTATTTCTGGAAAGTATGTACACCGGTCGTGGCAATCCTATTTGCGAAGGTATACGCATGGGCAACTGGAAATATATTCGTATGTATCAGTTGCACAAAGGAAAGTATTCAGAAGAAGATATTGATTTTACACAACGTAAGCCGGATTTTGAACAGCTATTCAATTTAAAGGATGATCCTGAAGAGATGAACAATTTAATAGACCAATATGAAGGAGATGAATTGCTGACCACTTTACGTAGCAAAACAGCACAGCATGCAGCAGAGTTAAATGTTAGCAGAGAAAAATATAAAACAACCACAGAAATACAAAAACGATAAAATTGATTAATACGAATATGAAGATATTACTTTTGACAATTTCCCTCTTTGCATTTTCTCTATATGGGAAAGCACAGTCAGGACATATGAATTTTGAATATATTGGTGTGGCTGTTCAGCAAGACAGTATGCATATTTGGGGATCCTCTCCTATTTGGGGACCTGATGGCAAAGTACATCTTTATGTAGCTCAATGGTCAATGAAAACACAAAATGATTTTAGCGGTTGGTTTAAAGACTGTGAGATAGCTCATTACGTGGGTAATTCACCCGAGGGTCCATTCGAATTCGTAAGGATCGCTGTTCCTGACCTCAATGATCAATTCAACTCACCTCATAACCCAACCATTAAATATATTGATGGCAAGTACGTACTTTGTTTTATAGTAAATGAAAACAACAATTTACAAACTCAACGTATCATGATGCTTGTAGCCAATAATTTAAACGATGAATGGAGACCGGCCCAAGGTGCAGAACCCGATGGAACTATATTACGAAAGCCAACGGACAGCTTAGTATGGAACTACACAGCCAAATTAGGCGTCTCAAATCCTACATTGATCAAGCACAAGGGAAAATACTTACTTTACGATAAATCGGTAGTAAAAAAGCAAACTAAAGGATATGCTTATGTTTATGGTGTAGCAATTTCAGACAGCCTTGAAGGACCTTACCTTCATCATTCGCAACGGGTAACAGCACCTAATATGCAACTCGAAGATGCCTATGCCTTTAACTTTAATGATTCTGTATTTTTACTAACACGTGATTTCCACGGCTCCTTAGGTACCAACGGAGGAGGATTACTATGGAAATCGAAGGATGGTTTATTTTTTGATGAAAAAAAGACCCAACGCTCCTATGAGGATCTGGCATACTACCTTGGATCGGACTATTTGCGCGATGCCCATATTTATAGAGGAAAAATACAAGGAAATATGGAGCGACCTCAAATTCTTTTCAAGGAAGGTAAGCCTGCCTACATTTATCTGGCCACAGGCATAAACACCCATGCCGGATATGGCAGTTGCTCTCATGTGTTTCGCATTACTTATACTAATAAAAAACCTTAAAATATATACAATGGATAGAAGAAAATTTCTTGAATTATCAGCTCTTGCAGGAGCCGCAGCCATGTTTTTACCGGGTTGTCTGGGACAAAAAGAAGATAAAATGCCTCCCTTTTTAAAGGGCAACAAAGCTCTTTATGAGGCTGATCCCCGAAAAGCTGCTATTGAATGGTTTAGAGATGCCCGCTATGGAATGTTTATTCATTACGGCTTATACTCTCTACTTGGCCGACACGAATGGGTGCAAATAAATGAGAAGATACATGTAGCCGAATATGCTAAATTAAAGGATCAATTTACCGCAGATAAATTCGATGCTGATTTGATTACTGACTTGGCTTTAGAAGCCGGCATGAAATATATCAATATCACTACTCGTCATCACGATAGTTTTTGTTTATGGGATACTAAATTTACCGATTTTAAAAGCACCAATTCTCCTGCTAAAAGAGATTTAGTAGCAGAACTCTACGAACAATGCAACAAAAAAGGATTGGCTTTTTACTTGTATTATTCCCACGGGCGCGACTGGCGCCATCCACATGCCCCCAATAATGATAACTGGGGAGGCTCTGCCCGACCTAAGTTTGAAACACAAGAGCCTTTTTATAAATATGGTGCCGAACACGATTTAAATAAATATGTCGAATTTATGTCGAATCAGATTAATGAGTTAATCGATATGTTCCCGTATATTGGTGGGATCTGGCTCGATGGTATTGGCGTGCCTTTATCTGGTGACTATTCTCTTTTCAAATGCCAGGAGCTCTACGATATGATTCATGCTAAACAGCCACATATGTTGGTTTCCTATAAACAAGGATTACTGGGTACCGAGGATTTTCTGGCTCCTGAACGAAAATATAAAGCAGAAAACAAACCGGAGAAACCTCTTGAGATTTGCGATCACCTGCAAAAAAAAGGATGGGGTTATACCAAAGCAGAAGATGGAAATCATAAAACCAAAGAGGATGTGATAAAAATGTTGAAGAAAGCTGCAGATTACCCTGCCAACCTATTATTAAACACAGGTCCTCTGCCATCCGGACAAATGCATCCTGAAGATGTAAAAGTACTGCGCGAGGTAGGCCAAATGATTAAATCACAAGGCTGGGATGGTCTACTGAAGTCATAAATTAAAATAAATCTTCAAAATCAAATATTAGAGATATTCGGCTAATTTCATTTTTCATGAGTTAGTCTGATATCTCTATCTTTTTGAACTAAAACGACAGGCAAATGAAAAGCACTATTCTCAACACTCTGATTATTGGTTTAACACTCATATTTTCATCCTCTACTTCTTTATTCTCCCAGCAACTCAAACCCGGCTCTCTATTTCAGGAGCATATGGTATTACAAAGAGATAAACCCATAAAAGTATGGGGAGAAGCAGCTCCCCAAACGACAATAGTGGTAACTCTAAACAACCACAGTGTAAGCACTAAAGCAAATGATGCCGGAACATGGAATACCACTTTACCTAAACAAAAGGCAGGTGGTCCTTATGTATTTAAAATACAATCCCCAACACAAAGCCTTCAGTTCAACGATGTAATGATTGGAGAAGTATGGATTTGTTCAGGCCAGTCGAACATGTTTATGGGTTACGAACAGATACCAGAAATAAAAGCCCTGGATTCATTGGCTCAAAGCATTCGTTGCTTTAAGGTGGAAAATACTGTTGCTTTTACGGAGCAAAAATACCTTGCTGGCACTTGGCAAAAGAAAAACCCTCCCAGTGCAGTAGCCTTTGCTTTTGCCTATCATCTGCAAAAAAACATTGAAATGCCTGTGGGCATTATCTTAAGCTCATGGGGCAGCTCATCTATTGAAGGATGGATGCCCAGAGACATGACACAAAAACTACCCTATTTTAAAAGCATCATGGAAAATTTTGATGCCGACAGCGATAAGATAGCTCGTATAGATACAATATTGGCGGGCACAGGCAAAAGAGTCAGAAAAGACGATATTTTTCTCCGTACACAGCCCAATATCATCTATAATGCAATGATGAAACCCATAGCTCCTTATACTTGCAGGGGTATGGTCTGGTACCAGGGAGAGGCCAATGGCAAAACAATAGAAAGCATGCTGCAATATGGCACAACACTTCCTTTGTGGATAAAAAGAATAAGACAAGAATGGTCAGACGATCACCTGAACTTTATAGGTGTTATGCTGCCCGGATTTGGAAACAAATTACATAAGAAGACAAATTCAGAAGATATTCTAGAAAATCCCAACGTAGAATCATGGGCCTGGATCAGAGAATCGCAATGTAAAGCTTTAGAACTACCTCATACAGCAATAGTAACCACTATTGATTTGGGAGAGAAAAATAATATTCATCCAAAGGATAAATTACCCGTAGGACAAAGAATTGCACTCTTTGCTCAGAAACAATCGCTAAATGCGGCTATTACAGCAGAAGGTCCTGTGTTAAAAAATATATCTTTACATAAAAGTTCCTTAGTATTACATTATATCAATGCCAAAGGTCTAAAAACAACCAATGGTGAGCCTCCTAAAGCATTTTGGTTAGCCGATGACAGTGAAAAATGGTATCCGGCAACAGCTAAAATCAAAGGCTCAAAAGTCTTTTTAAGTTGCCCTAAATTAGATAAACCCCTGTATGTACGTTATGCTTTTGCAGCTATGCCTGCTGTAAATTTGGTAAACAACGCCAATTTACCCGCACGTCCGTTCAGAACCGACCATTTTATTTTTACGGAGCCTGTTAAGTAAAATAAGTAACAAGCCTTTTTGGGTGTGATTGATCATATTTATTAAACACCAAGACCATCCGTATCCTAATAAAACATGAGGTGAATAAACCAGTAGAAAACAGACATACTTAAATAATACTACAACAGGCAGAGCCTACTCCTGCCTGTTGTAGTATAAATAAAACTCACTCATGGAGCAGCATAAAACTTAATAAAACAGTGGATAAATTATAGAATAACTACCCCTCTCAATATTAAATAAAACCATATTGATATTTTCCCGTATAGACTTTTGAACATCGTGTTGTGGCGGTCGTTGGTTTGAACAATGTACTATAATTTATGGAGTTAAGAGGTTTTGGGGAAAAGTTCCATACGGGAGGGGCAGGTTATTTCAAGTATTCAACTTATTTTTTATTTGCAGTAATTCAAAGGCTTACAAAGCATATTGGCTGTTTATGCCTAGTCTTTTTGTATTGCTGCCTTTTAATTTGTGGATCTGTAATAGCTCAAGAGAACAACAATTTTTTTAAACACTTAACCGTAGAAAACGGTTTATCACAAAACTCAGTCTTTTCCATTACCGAAGACAAACATGGATTTATATGGATAGGCACCAGAACTGGGGGTCTCAACCGCTTTGATGGATACTCATTTAAAGTATACAAAAAAAACGAAGATGATAGCCTAAGCATCAGTGGAAACGAAGTCATTTCATTACTTGAAGATGACGAAGGCTATCTCTGGGCAGGAACCAAAGAGGACGGGCTAAACAGATACAATCCCTATACCGATAATTTCACCCGCTATTATTTCAATCCTAACGACTCCCAAAGCATTAACTCAAATACCGTTAGTTGTATTTATAAAAACAAAGATGGAATTGTATATTTTGGTACAAATGAAGGCTTATGTTATTACAACAGAGATACCGAATCATTTGTAAGAGTAACAAACACCCCTATAGGACATAATCAGATAACAGTTATTTCTCCTTCTGCCAATCCCGAACATGTTTGGATTGGAATCAAAAAAGGTATTTACTATTATCACTTACAAAGCAATCAGGTAAAAGCTTTCTTCTCAAATGAAACAAAAGAACCCGATGGTTTACTAGAAAGTGATATTTCTTCTATTCTGGAGGATAACAATGGAAATATTTGGGTAGGTACAAAAAACAAAGGCCTAAGTAAAATGTTGTCTTTTAAGGAAGGACGTTTTAGGCATTACCATCATAATGCCACCAATCATTCAGGATTAACCAGCGATGTAATCAGAACCTTGCACCAAGATAGCAAAGGCATCATATGGATTGGTACAAAAATAGCCTTAGAAGCATTAACTCCGGATCAACAGGATAAGGAAAGCCCTCAATTTGTGCACTATACCGAAGAGGCAATACATGGACAGGGCTTAAGCCAGAACTCTATTTTTTCATTTTTTGAGGACAGCCAGCATAATAAATGGATAGGTACTTATAGTGGTGGAGTGAATTTCCTTAGCTCAGAATTAAATAAATTCAAACACTTTCAACACAACATATACACAACTAATAGCTTGAGTGAAAATGTAGTAAGCTCATTTACTTGTAATAAGCGAGGTCTATGGATAGGCACCGAAGGTGGTGGACTAAATGTATACAAGCCCCAAACAAAGAAATTCACCTCTTTCCTATCTAATCCAATCCCACAAACGCATATAAAATCATTATTTATAGACAAAAACAATCAATTATGGGTAGGAACTTATAACGGATTATTGCTATTTGACTTCGAAAAAAATGAGTTTAAAAAGGTATTAGATGGCAATATTTATACCATTGAGGAAGGCATTGCTCATGAACTCTGGGTTGGTACCTTTCAGGGGCTCTTTCTAGTGGATAAATCGACACTTCACTACAAAAAATACCATCATATAGATACCAATAACACCTCTATAAGCAACAACAACATCTATAAAATATATAAGGATAGCGGTAATGACATATGGATAGCCACTAAACACGGATTAAACCTATACAACAGACAAGAAGATAATTTTATTCAGTTTTATCATCAAAATAATAATAAAACAAGTTTAAGTCATTCAAAAATAACCTGTATTACAGAAGATACTCTTAAAAACCTATGGATTGGAACGATAGATGGATTAAACCGATTCGATAAACAAACAAACAGCTTTACACATTATAATGAAAAGAATGGTATTCCCGGCAATTCTATCTCCAATTTAATGGTGGATGACAAAGGTTTTTTATGGGTAAGCACCATTCTTGGCTTAACAAAAATAAACCCTTACCAATTAAGCAACCTTGCTGCTAACGATACCATTTGTTTAAGAAAATATGATCAACACGACGGATTGTTACAGGGAGAATTCAGGCAGAACTCATCTTTTAAAGATTCTTTAGGCAATATTTACTTGGGAGGAGTGAATGGATACTCAGTATTTCATCCCCAAAAAATGGAAAATAACACGCTTATTCCAGCAGTAATCATTACCGATTTTAAGCTCTTTAACAAATCCGTTCCAATTGGCACAGCAAGATCTCCCTTACAACAGAGTATCACTCAAACAAAAAAAATTATTTTAAATCACCATCAATCTATTCTCAGTTTTACTTTTTCGGCTTTAAACTACACCTCTCCCGAAAAAAATAAATATGCATATAAGCTAGAAGGATATGACAAAAATTGGGTATCTATTGGCAATAAGCGAGAAGTTACCTATACCAACTTACCTTCTGGGACTTATTGTTTCAGGGTAAAAGCATCGAACAATGATAATATATGGAATCATCAGGGTACTTCCATCGAACTTATTATTCAACCTCCCTGGTGGAAAACAGGCACTTTTTTATTTTTCCTTTCTCTGGTGATATTTTCTAGCATGATAAGTATTTACCTGTTTAAAATATCTACCCTCAAAAAACAAAAAATTCTACTGGCAATGACAGTCAGAGAACGAACCAAACAATTGCAACAAGTAAACATCTCACTTACTGAAAGTAACAAACAAATTTTAGCACAAAAAGAGGCCATTCTAGGCAAAAACAAAGAACTTGAAAGTCAAAATGAAAAAATTCAAAAGGCTTATCGTAACATTGAAACCATAAGTAAAATTGGTAATGAACTTCAGTTAAACAAACAGGTTGAAGAAGTGATAGAAATAGCATATAATAAACTTAGTTCCATAATGACGGTACCTATGTTTTCAATTGGTATTTACGATCCTGAAGAAGACTGTTTAACTTTTAGTGGTACCAAAGAAAATGGCAAAACCCTTGAAGTTTATAAACACAATTTAAATAGAAAAGACAGATTTTCAGTATGGTGTTTCAAGCACCAGAAAGAATTGTTAATTAAAGATTTATACCAAGAATATCCTGAATACATAACGAAACCGGTGGAAGATCCCGGCCGGATTATTGCTAAATCGATTATTTATATGCCTTTGGTCGTAGAAAAAAGGAAGATCGGTGTTATCACAGTGCAATCAGATGAGATTGAGGCCTATACTATAAATCATTTAAACATACTCCGAAGCTTTGGTGTGTATGTAGGCATTGCTATTGACAATGCCAATGCCTACAATAAAATAGATACGCAAGCAAAGGAATTGAATATCCAAAAAACATGGTTAGAAGAAAGTAAAGACACCCAAAATAAGTTTTATTCCATATTAGCCCATGATTTAAAAACGCCTTTTAATGCCATGTTAGGTTTCCTTGAAATTGTTGAACTTAGCTTTTTTGAACTACCCAAAAAGCAGACATATGAATATATCAAAGTGATATCGGATTCAGCAAAATTATCATTTCGTTTTATTGAGAATCTCCTTGAATGGTCACAATCACAACAAAACATAATACCTTTTAAACCTATAAAATTAAAGGTGAAAGATGCTGCAGATACAGAACTAAGAATACT
Organism: Saccharicrinis sp.; assembly: GCA_041595375.1. Classification (GTDB taxonomy): domain Bacteria; phylum Bacteroidota; class Bacteroidia; order Bacteroidales; family Marinilabiliaceae; genus Saccharicrinis. The sequence goes on along the minus strand of JBFHKL010000013.1, from coordinate 21,336 downwards.
GGAAAGTATGGTTAAAGAAAAAAATATAGAATTAACTTTACAATGCACTCCAAACGATTTGTATATACACGCAGACGAACATATGCTTAGTGCTATTTTAAGAAATTTGGTATCCAACGCCATTAAATTTACTGAACCCAATGGCAAAGTTAGTGTGCTTGCCACAAAAGAAAAAGGCAAAATATTATTCTCCATTTCTGATACGGGAATCGGTGTGCCGGAAGACCATATTGACAGCTTATTTAAACTCGATCAGAAATATACCAGGCTTGGCACCCGCAACGAGATGGGAACAGGTATGGGACTGGCACTATGCCGTGAATTTGTTGAAAAACATAATGGTAAAATTTGGGTAAAAAGTACCCAAGGAATAGGTACAACCTTCTATTTTACCATCACAAATGAATAAAAGCCTGATCCGAACAAACACTTTTTAAGTAAACTTATTGAGAAACCTTGATTTTTAAACATTCAAAAATGTACGAATAACTATGCGGGTAATCTACTGACCCAATAAGAAAGGCCTCCTTAAGCCCCAAAAATATATCACCGGGCAACTTCAGCAATAAAGGCTTGTGTTGACCGGTGATAAGTATATTATTTAGGTGATTCTTACAAAACCACCTTAGCTTTCAGCTTAAGATTTCGGGAGTGCTCACCAACCGATATACGGAATTCGCCAGGCTCAATTGCCCACGCTTTATTTTCGACCCAATAATTTGAAAAAGCATCCTTTCCCAACTCGAAGGAAATACTTTTTGTTTCACCGGTATTCAATCTAATTTTTTTAAACTCCTTTAACTCATTCACCGGCTTATTCAGCTTAGATTCCTGATCATGGACATATAACTGCACTACCTCAGAGGCTTCCATAAGTCCAGTATTCTTCACATCAACACTTACTTTTAGAGGCCATGTATCGGCATCCACCTGTAAATTTGAATAAGCAAACTGAGAATATGACAATCCATATCCAAAGGGATATAAGACATCCAATTTTTGTTTATCGAACCAACGGTAACCTACAAAAACACCTTCAGAATACACATTACTTTCACCTGACTTGGAATATTTTTGTCCGGTAAAAATAGACCCCTCAGGATAATCATCGACAGCATACGGCCAGGTAATGGATAAACGACCCGATGGAGACTCCTCTCCCAGCAATAACTGAGTAATCCCTGTTCCTATCTGTTCTCCGGAATAAGGCACATACAAAAAACCCTTGACCTGGTTAATCCAGGAAGAGACATCGATATAACTTCCTGAGATAAGCACCACAATGGTATTTTTGTTAACTGCAGACACACGTTGAATCAATTCGTTTTGTTTTCCAGGTAAGAGAGCAGATGACCTGTCGCGTCCTTCACTCTCGTTACTTCCTGACAAACCAGCAAAAACAATCGCACAAGCTGTCGTTTTAGCTAATTCAACTGCCTCTTTGATTAAAGTTTCATCTATTTCCTGTCCTTCCCCATTATTTATACTACGAAACAAATCAGGTGTTTGACACCCGGCAGCATATTTAATATTTGTTGTTTCACCAAGAGCTTCTTGTAAGCCAGTGAACGGCTCTACCAGTACATTAGGAAAATAATAGGTTCTTCCACTGCCTCCACCCTGCAAATAATATGGGTTAGAAGCATTCATGCTGGCTGGTCGTTTGGCATTGGGGCCAATAATAGCCACAGACTGCAGCTCATCCTTTTTCAACGGAAGAACAGCCCCCTCATTTTTGAGCAACACAGCACTCTCTATAGCTACCTTTTTAGCCAGTTCAATATGTTCAGCACAATGCACCACTTCCTGATGCTCTATACGAGGTCGATCAAAAAGACCTACCCGATGCATCACCTTTAATATATCTGTTAACATGGAGTCCACCTTTTGCTCAGCAACCAAACCAGTATTTACCGCTTTTAAAAGTTCATCTCCATAAAATTTAGCTCCGGGCATTTCCAGATTTAGTCCATTATTTATTCCCTTCAGAGTAGAACGCAATCCATTGGCAAAATCAGAAAGCACAAAGCCCTCAAATCCCCATTCCTCGCGTAAGATATGATTCAACATAACATCATTCTGACACATAAACTCACCGTTTAAGCGATTATAGGAACCCATCAGGTTCAAAGCTTTCCCTTCAACAACAGCAGCCTTAAAACCCGGTAAATATATTTCTCGCAAGGTTCTTTCATCCACCTGATTATTAATATCAAAACGGTTGTGTTCCTGGTTATTTACAGCAAAATGCTTAGGTCCACAAACAATCCCATTATTTTGCATAGCCTGAACATAAGGCACTATAAATTTAGCATTGAGAAAGGGATCTTCCGATAAACATTCCCAGTTTCGCCCACCTAAGGGATGCCTGATAATATTGATCGTTGGCCCCAGATTCAGATCCTGACCCAAAGCTCTCATTTCCTTGGCGATGGCAACTCCTACCTCTTCGTATAAATTCACATTCCAAGAACAGGCATAAGCCATTGGCGTACCAAAATAAGTTGAATATTTTTGCGTATCTCTACCTGATCGCACCCCGGTAATTCCATGTCCCATAATAAAATCAGGAATGCCTTTTTCAGGTATTCCTTTAATACCAAATACAGGAACATCCTTATCTCCAAATTCGCTTTTTGATGTCCCCATGCCACTTAGAAGTCCTATTTTTTCTTCCAGTGTAAGTTTCTTTATCAGCTCTTTTGCATATAATTCTGATGAATTATTTTCCTCATGCGAGCACGCTGTTGTAAGCAATAAAACTGATAAGACCCAAATAAATGAACTAATATTATATTGTATTTTTTTCATGACAAATTAGTTATCAAACCCGACTTTTGATTTTAATTTACTTTCAAAGGAATAACCATATTCCATGTTTTGGTAAAACTCCATGCCTTTTCTCCATCACCCGTAGCAGCAAAAAAGTAGGTAGGCACACCATCTTCAATTAACAAAAAAGGTCGTTCAAAATGATTTTGATAGCTAGTTGTTCCATCATCCCATAACACTGTTCTGCTATAAGCTTTAGGATTATCGAATAATTCCCATTTTACCCCGTCGTTCGACCAAGCATGAACACCACCGCCCTCTTCTCCACAGATTACGCCAGTTCTGTCCTTTATGATGGCTTCATATTTCTCGCCATTCCACCATACGTAAGGGTCTTCCAAATCAATATGTTCATTCTCTTTGGTTTCGAACATTAAAATAGGTTCATCGCTCAAACGCTCATACGGCCCTTCGGGTACTAATGCTTTTGATACACCCAGACGAAGCGGAGCATTGGTCGTATCGGCAGATGATTTATACATTAATAATATCTCTCCAGTTTTATCATTCACCACCGGAGAAGGGTTAGAAGTGATCGACGCATCCCAATACCCTTTGCGTGGTTCAATAACAGGTTTGTCGAGCCTTTTCCATGGTCCATTTACACTATTGCTTATGGCAACACCAATGCGTTTATTTCTCCATGCCTTCACCCAATTGTCTCCCGACACCTTGGGGTTTTCTGGTGTAGGTTTTTCAAAATCGTAAGTCGTACCAAAATAATAGAGTAAATACTGATCTTTATACTTTACAATTCGCGGATTATGCGTACACATCCCATCCCAATACTCCTTACCTCGCGCCAGCAAGGCTACTCCTACGGTAGTATATGGTCCTACTGGGGTATCTGCCACCGCATGAACTACCTCAGAACTGGTTACCCAATTGCCAAAATTTAAATTACGTGACCAGCGACTGGCAAACATATGGTAACGATTATCTTCTCCTTTAATAACCGAAGAACCCCAAACCCAATAATCAGCATCTTGATATCCTCCTCCTATGGGCGCTGCCTGAATACGATCAACAAAAGCCACATCCTTCTTTTTCGCCTCATGACAACATGATGATAGAATTACTAAAATAATTGCCACTGGGGCTATACCTAACCTCTTTAAAATTAAATCGTGCATCTTCATTTCGCTTATTCTGTGAATAAATATTTTAATTTCATTGGAATATCATCAAAGAAAATACTTTTTTATATTTTTTAAAAACAAATGAATATTAAATTTAATATTTTAACAACTATACAGGTTACGAAATGCAATTATGAGATATTGCCTTCACTATTTAGTTGCTTATCACATATTTACAAACGAAAAAAGAACAGAGAACAGAGCTACACACAAGAAACCATCGGAGCTCTATCCCTGCCCATTTACATAATAGCTTGATTAAATTTACAAAAAAGCAGCATGTAATACGAACTCCCAAGTGATAAATTTAACGAGAACAATGCTTTTTCACTTTTGCTCCGTCCTCTATGTCAAGCATCAGCGTTACTTTGTCACCAGGGGTTTCGCGCTTCCCCACCAATCCTGATTGGGTTGCCAGTTAGGATCCAACATTTCCTTACGTTTTTTCTCGAGTCTTGGCCACAACACTTCTTTATTTCGTTTTAAAATCATTTCACAGGAATCAGCATTAAACAATGGATCATGTATGGCATATTCAACATTTTTATCTTTCAGCCATGCTAATAGTTTAGTTTTTAAACGGGAAGTGATTTCGGGATAGCGTAAAGCCTGGTCTGACTTTTCACTAATATCTTCATCCAAATGATATAGTTCATCGTGATCATCTTCCCAATAGTGAATCAATTTCCAGTCTCCCTCTCTAATAACAGAACTAGGTTCACCTCCCTGATTACCATAGTGCGGATAATGCCAATATAGTGCTCGCGAACCGATATTTTCTCCTTTTAAAAGAGGTACCAGGCTAACCCCATCCTTATGCTGATTGGGCATTAGTGGAATACCTGCTAATTCTAATATCGTAGGATAGAGATCAACGCCTGACACAGGTGTTTTATTCATCATACCTTCATTATTTATCCAGGGAACATCAATAAACAAGGGAACCCGAGTACCTCCCTCCCATTGATAACCTTTACCACCCCTGAGCATTAAGCTATTTGTAGAAAAATTATCACCTGAAACCACACCTCCGTTATCCGAGGTAAAAATTACAACGGTATTTTTATCCAAACCTAATTCTTTTAAGGATTGTAACACCATACCCACTGCTTCATCAACATGCTCAATTAAGCCGGCATACACAGGGTTATCTTGGTATTTACGAACCGGAAGAATTCTTTCCATTTCGAATCCTTGTTTATGAATACCCATTGAATCTGCTTTATTACGATATTTTATCCATTTTTCCTGTGTGGTTTCAATGGGTGCATGAACAGCATAAAATGACAGATAAGCTAAAAAGCTGGTATCTTTATTTTGTGCCATAAACTTTACCGTTTCTTTGGCCAGTCTCATAGAAAGATTCATCCCTTTTTCTTCCTCTACATCAGGTAAATACGGGTTTTTATATGGTGCAAAATAACCTCCCTTTCCGGGACCACCACTCTCATATCCTCCTTTATTGATATCAAAACCATGATCTGTAGGAAGAGAATGGTTATCCGCACCCCCCAAATGCCATTTACCAGCGAAGAAAGTAGCATAGCCATTTTCTTTTAAAGCCTCTGCTATAGTCGTTTCCTCCTGATTTAAATAATGCTTATAAGAAGCTGGTAACAGCTTAGTGTACCTTTTTCTTTTTCGCCAATCGTTACCAGAAAGCGCCCCAATATATTCAGTAATTCCATGACGAGCAGGCAACTTACCAGTCATTATACTTGCTCTAGATGGGCTACAAACCGGACAAGCGGAATAACTATTGACAAATTTGACTCCTTTGGCAGCTATATTATCAATATTTGGTGATTCATAATACTTACTTCCCATACAGCTTAGATCAGCATAACCTAAATCATCGACCAGGATGAACAAGAAGTTTGTTTTCTCTATTTCCTTTTGATGACAAGCGAACAATAAACTGCACAACAAAAGAAAAGATATTTTTTTCATTAATTTATTCATCATAAAATTATTTCAACCGTTCATACTATTTAGTTAATTTACTTTAATCCCCAATCATCTGTTCTAAAAGAAGAAGCAGGTAAACCAGATTGATTATAAAGATTAGCTTGAGCTGTATCAGAAAACGCAAATCGCACAGCCACAGGATTCTTTATCTTTGAATTAAAAACAATCACCTTGTCGCCTTTAATTTTTGCCTGAGCAGATAAAAATACCTGGTCCTCTCCTGCTATTTCGAAGTTGGTTAATAATTCACCTTTAAGTACCAGTCCCCCCTCTGTATAATCAAATTCAATTACAATTTCATTTTTTTGAACAGACATAGAGCGATACAAAGGTCCTGAAAAAACAACATCTTTATGATAATCCTTAGCTAAAGCCCAAAGCGCCAAACGCTCACCTACTTGTTGCTTTTGTAAGGGATGAATATTATTCAGGTCGCCCACATCGTTAGTTACTGCCATACCAGTATTGAAAACAGATAGTGTTTGCATTTGGGCTTCTCTGATATAAGCTCCACTGACTCCTTTCGTATAATTATACGGTGCTATTTGTGTAAAATAAAAAGGGAAATCATAGCCCCAAAGGGCTCTCCAATCTTCTATTAAGGACGTCATTAAATCTTTATAAACCACAGCATCATTCCTATTCGATTCGCCCTGATACCAAATAACTCCCTTAATAGCATACTTTACAAAGGGATGAATCATAGCATTGAATAATCCTCCTGTTTTAATCTGCCACTTATTTTCTTGTTTGGCTGTTGGCATATAATACTCCTTCAACCTTTCGTTTTTAGCTAAGGCTTCTTCACTAAGCCACCATTTGGCATTACTTCCCCCCCAACTGGAACTGATGATCCCAATAGGAATATCTAAATTTTGATGGAGTGATTTGGCAAAGAAATAAGCTGTTGCCGAAAAGTTCTTTACATTTTCAGGGCTACACACTTTCCAATCTCCCAAAGCATTATCCTGAGGATGCTCTGAATAGATTCTTGAAACAGTAAACATTCTGATTTGAGGATAATCGGCAGCTTTAATCTCTTCTTTATAATTAACTACGCCCTGGAAACGTTTCAATACAGAATCAACCGGCATAAACATATTCGATTGTCCAGATGCCACCCACACTTCCCCAATCATAACATTTTTAATCATATGTTTTTCATGCCCCACAATATCAACTACATATGGACCACCATAGGAAGGCGTTTGCAATTTAACTTCAAAAACCCCCATTCGGGCTTTCACGCTTACGGTATCCCTATTCCAACTACCACACACCTTTATTTGCTCACCAACTTCGGTAGTCCAGCCCCAAATACTTACTAATTGATTTTGTTGCAACACCATATTATCGGTAATAACCGAAGGCAATATAATTTTAGCCTGTATGATGGTTGTTAGTAGCAATAAGTTAAATACAATTACAATCCCTTTCATTTTAACGACTCTTATTGTGTTATTACTTTACAATGAAAATATTACAAATACTTCAATTCTGCATGTAATAATATTAATTGGTAATAAATATTTTTTGAATTGCCTGGCCATCACCTGTGCTTATCTTCATTATATAAAAGCCATTAGACAAGCCACTTACATCCACATTCAGCTTACCATTATTCTGATACAGAAAAGCAGTTCCTGTCATATCATAAATCGTAATTTTAAGTTCCTTTAAACTATATTCATCGTTCAACTCCACATACAAAACACCATTTGTAACCGGGTTGGGATATATAGTTAGTTTCAAGCTCTGTTCTTCTTCTGAGAATATTCCTGTTTCAGTATCTGCTATCTGGTCATATTCTTCCTGGGTATAGGCAGTAGGAGCTTCATGGTCGCGGTAGTATATTCCCGAAGTACTTAATTCTATAGGGGAACGCACTTCCATTAAAGATAAGGTGGATGGAGGTTGCCATGTAAATACAGCATATCGTTCTACAAATTGAGCAGTATCTAACATGCTTACATACGATTCCAAACCAACCGTTGCTTCATCCATAGTGATGTCATCGAGCCAGGTACCCCCATAATTAAACTCTGTAACCCAGATAGGTAAACCATAGGAATCGTAAATATCCTTTAACCAGGTATAAAATTTAGATGCTGTAGTTCTTTTATAGTAATGCACAGCCATAAAATCAACGCGTAGATCTTCATCTATGGCTTTGGTCATAAAAGTATCTCTCCATGCCTTTCCATTTGCACCATCGGTAACAGCAGGAGACCCCAATCGCAATCCAGAAGCCAGGAGATATTTATATTTCTCAATGGCTTTATCGGTAGTCATATTGGCCTGATCATCATTATCCGGCTCATTAAAGGCTAAGTGATGATTATAATTCATCGTTTGCCCCAATGAAGAGGAAGCACTAAAGGAACCTCCCGACCAATTCATGGGTACATATTCTCTGCTATCCAAACTCTCATCGGAATTTCCCCAATCATAAAACCAGGTAACATTCATGGTATCCACCACATCGTAACTTTTGGCACAAATCCCTTTCTTAGTGGCTCCAAACCACGGGCTCACCCTCACAAAAGACACCGTATTTTGAAGTTCATCGGGCAGGTTAATCTCCAGGGCATCCTCCGAAGCAATATAAACCTTACTTACGCCATCACCTAATGTATCCTGCGCAAAAGTGACCATATAACCTGCATCCAGTTTAAACGATCGTGTCTGATCATCAAAGTCACTCAACGTTCCATCATACAACCCACAAATTAAAGACTGTTCATCTCCGGTTAAGTTAGTTCCGGAATACAATGTAAGTGGGGTATCCATCACATATGATGCAGGAGTTACAACAGTGCCGCTTCCATTATACCAAACAGCTATATTTTCATCCTCAACAGCTTCATTTCCATTAATGGTTATCAATTCGAGATAAGCAGCCAGAAACTCTTCCTTCGACAGGGCATTAAAACTGATACTCCAGGAATCAGAAATAATATTGATATTGGCTCCATCACTAAGCGGCACTGAACCATAAAATTCTATTTCAGAATCATTTACCAGCTCCACATTGGCTCCTGATATATGATTGGTATAACAAATTCCTCCATCTAACTTAAAATCCATTCCTGTATTAAAGCTCATACCACAAGCCTTTGATTCATTCATTAACACAGTTGAGTTGGTCAGCTGAAAGTTACCCTCCCCTACCAGAATATCTCCTCCAACACCTGATGTTCCACCACAAACGGATGCTGAATTAAGTATGTCAATATCCCGATTGATCGTTACCCCATTATCCAGCGTGCCTGATTCTGGTTCAAGACCAGTAGATTCATCTATCCAGTTGGCTTCCTGAAAAAAAGAAACCCCGTCACCGTTATCCGGCGTCCAGGTTAAACTTTGAGAAAATGCAGGCTTGACAACAGATAGCAAAGTGATTAAAATTATACTTATACGATAAATACACATGGTAAAGAATTTTAATTTAAAGTAGAATGCCCAAATAATTTTCAACTAATAACACTATTTACAAATTGCAATAATAAAATTGCATTTTGCATTAAGAAAACAAAACCCTATATCAATAACCTATGGCCGAAGCCATAGGTTAAAATAAAATGCAGCACTATTGCTTTAGCACCTTAGTCACATAAATAACATTCTCTGTTTTTACAGTTACCATATATAAGCCTGCTGATAAGTCAGAGGGACTAATACTAATTTGGTTAGCATTACTAAATGACTCTGAATAGACTATATTTCCGCCAAGGCTTCTTAGCTCCACCTTACCCGACTCTGTTTCGGGTAATTGAATAAGTAAACTACTATAAAATGGATTGGGACTAGCCTGAATATTGCTACTAACAGCGTAATCACTTAAACCACTACTTACATCATCCGCCTCATCCACAAGCAAGTAAGCATCTCCAAAAATGATATATCCTTCTCCATCTGAGTTCAAGCCTGAATAGGTTTCTATCCTTAATTCATTAGCATCGGTAACATCAATATTTAAAGCAGGGCTAGGGGTATTTGAACTAATATTATCGCTTTGATACATCAACTCATCATCTACATAAGCATAAACGATTACTTCTGCCCCGGTAAATGCGTCGTCTAAACCAAATTCAGTCACAAATGAGGTGTATTCTCCATTTAAACTATAGGTTACCGAAGTACCTGCTTCAACTCCAATACCTTTTTCATAGGTAATACCATTTACGGTTAAATCACCACTATCAGAGAATCCTTCATCCTTAGTTATATCATCACCATCAACCGTTTCTTCCTGGTCACTCAAGTAAATACGTTCTTCAGCAATCCACTGATAAATATTAACAGAGAAAGGCTGAATAGTTTCACTAACACTTTCTGACAATTCAATATCAACTGGTCCTTCTATACGCACATTATCCATTTCTGAAGAACTATTTTCTTCATAAATATCATAAGCTTTTGCCACCCATTTCTTGCCTGTAACAGTAAGCCCGTCGAAGCCATAATTTTCGAAGTTAATAGTAGCATTCAACACATCTTCATCGCACATATTAGGAACAACCAATGTAATCACACGTCCATTTTCGCTAACACTTGCAGTAGGATAACTGTTATTAATTGTTGTTGAACTATACGTATAAGAACCTCCACTATAGGCCGCTTCAATAAATTCATCCTGATGTAAGTGACAAAATATATGGTAAGGCAAGCCTTTAGCTGCAACAAAACCGCCGCTTGTATTAACCATAGGCGTATTATCATTTTTAAAATACGAATGTGCCATCATATTACCTACTTCGTCTGAATAAGAATTAATTACATCGTACCACATCAAGCATAATTGAGTAACCACACCAATAGTTTTATCACCAAAGAACTCTGTTAAATGTTGTTTCACATCAATACCTGATAAAGATGAATTAGCATATGTTGAAAGGTAAGTTTCATGACTGGCAATTTTATTTTTATAGTTAGCCGCATTTTTCATAATCAACTTATACTCATCGCCATCATCAGCAGTTCCTCCCGGGTAATAATGTTTGCTTACACCATCAAAAGGAGCACTAATCGCAGCCATTTCTCTGTAAAACTCAGCTTCTTCCCAGCAACTGATCACTTCTATAGATGAATCTACTTCTTTCATGGCATCGTAATAGTCAGAAAAACTATAAAGCTCACCAGCGGTATAATCCAACATGATGTTATAACCGCCCGAAGGGGCACTACCATTATTTCCATCGCCAAAAGTTATTTTTCCCGTTTCTGAGTCAACGGTATAATGTAAATCATCTGAATCGGAAGAGGTAAAATCATCAACACGCGACCATTCTACATCATTGATGGTAAGTGTAAATGTTTGATCCAGATCAACCGGAGCAAACTTGGTATAAAACACTTGGCTTGCAGAACCGTCAACCACACAAGTTGTTTCTACCCATGAAGTTTGCATAGCAGCTCTCTGGTCAGTATAAGTCACTGAACCTCCATTTACATAAATATCCACATCACCATTCTGAATATCATCACCACCCCTCACATCATCACCTGTAGTTGGATAATTACAAACACTCAACTCCCAGGTTCCAGCCAGTTCATTACCAATTTCCCAGTAAGTTACACCATAAGGATCAGGATGCCCATTATCAGAACGAACCTGCGCCCAATCAGTACCTCCATTAGGATTTGTACCTACTTCGGCATTCATATATTCTACATAATCAGCAGCATCCTGGGGTGTATCGTAATTAAATGAAACGACAACAACACCATTCGTCATATGAGTATTCTCCATCATCAGCCCAAACTCATCAGGTCCAAACTCATTACTTAAAGGGCCAGCAGAACCATGACTATTCAAGTTATCAATACGTTCATCAACATCGCCAATAGCCCTTTTCCAATGATATAAATTCGCCATGGTACCTCCCGGGAAACGATAGCCTGTTGCTCCGGTATAGTTAGCTAAATCAATCACATCATAATAACACCTTAAATTCTCATCATCCCAAAGGCCTTGTCCACTTGAATTATAGGTATTATTACCCCCAAACCAAATTTCATTTTTATCGCACAGCACTTCATCCGGATCAATAGTAATGGTTATATCAGATGAACCCCAATTTCTGGAATCATCAAAGTCACTCCATGCGCTTTCTAAATCCTCCTCTGCCTGGTCAACTTCCTCCTGTGTAGCATCGCAGTTATTATAAACAGCTGTAGCTTCATCAATATCATCTTGAAAAGCATCCACCACATCCTGTGTATATTCACCTGTATCACTTCCTACCGTAATTGAATCCAAATGTTCTTGGGCATCATCGATGGCTGTAAGCAAGCCTGAGCGTACAATATCATCTTTTGATACCGTTACATCATCCACATAAAAATATCCGCTGCCTCCATACATATATAAATGCTGAATATCTATTTTTTCAAGGTTAGAGGCAGTCTCTAAAAATGAAACACTTGATGCCTTTAATACACCATCCAGATAATAGTCCACTGTTTGATCATCGGTATTAATAACCAAACTAAGGGTATATTCGGTGTTGGAAGTAAAATTACCATCTAACAGTTCAATATACGCATCCGGTTCTCCGCTGGAAAGTTCAGATGCATACAAAATATTCTTTACGCCATTACTTCCAAACATAATACTTGCAATGTAATCGCCCGTACTTGACAAAAGATCGGTTTGAACTTTAAAATAATTACGTGTGCACTTAACTGTCATGGAAAAATTAATTTCTCCTGTTGTACTATCCAACTCGCGATATGCCGAGGGAATTGATGAAGAATAATTAAACACCATATCGCCATCACTAACGGTAACTCTGCCCGATGTATTGTATTCAGTCCAGCCATCCGGCAAATCACCATCCGTATCAAAGGAATCATTAATAACTTCTCCACAATTTGTGGTTTGCCCCCAAATCATACCGGAAAAAACCAGCATCAACATAAAAGATAAATAATTTTTCATAGATAAAATTTAATAATGAATCGTTAATTTCTTAAGCATCTGACAATTCAATATCACATGCCATTCATTAATTCAAAATTATATCAAAACCTAACAGCTGGTTTTAAGAAGCAATGCAAAAAATATAACGATACATTCAATACCTATTTAATTTTTGAACACGAATAGAAATGAGAGAAAAAAGAAACATTTGTTAACACTAGTGTAATTGTCATTTAACGCAACTATCTCAAATCAGACACATAACAATTATCATTCATTTTATTTAATTATTCATTCAGAAACATAGCCCTAAACACTCAAACAAAGGATATTAAACACTTTTTAAAAAAGTTAGAGCGAATAATTATAAAAAGCTTTTGAATAATCTCTACAAATCAAAACCCTAACAATCACCTACATTTGATTTAACATTTTTTGAAATCAAATCCTTAATATTCCTTAATTAAAAAAGACTTTATGAAAAGAACATCTACTTTAATTGCAACCTTTTTTTTAGGTTTTATAATGTTGAATGCCCAAACATTATATTATGTTGATGGGACTTCCGGCAGTGACTCCAACGAAGGATCAATCAACTCTCCATTTGCAACAGTAAATAAAGCCTGTGTGGCGGCTGTTGCCGAAGGAAGTGACACTGAATATATTATTTACGCCAGTGGAACAATCACAGAAGGATCAACATCAACATTACAATTTAATAGAACAGGAGTAACTGTTAGTATTATTGGAGAAGGAGCCAACTCCACCATCTTGCAAAGAGCCAGTGATGACAATTTTACTCTGGGGGAAACAAGTGCGGGACGTTTTTTTCAGCTTAACAATGCTAAAAATGCAGGTCTTACACTTAACATTAATGGTGTAACCTTTAAAAATTATGGATTTACAGATACAAACGGTGGATGTATTATTAACACCAGCCAGGATGTTGATGTCACTATAAAAAACTGTAATGCGGAAAGTGCCAGTGCGCGCTCAGGAGCTATTGTTCAAATCGTTGGAGCAAGCAGTTCTATTACTTTAGAATCGTGTCATTTTACGAATATGCAAACCCTGTGTAACGAAAACCTTTTTGCCCCTATTTACATGAAAGCAGGGAGCCTAAGTGTAAAAAACTGTGTATTCTCAGACATGACAAAAAACACTACAAATATTAGTACTAAAGACAATCAGGATGCCTATTTCGACAACACACGAGGCTCTGTGATTGCTATAGAAAATGTTACGTCGGATTGTGAGGTTGTTATTGTTAATAATACCTTTTACAACAACACTATTAACAGCGAGAACGATTTGACAACTACCCAATCTGCTGTTTCTTTAGGCATCAGCGAAGGTACTTATGCTATTAATGCCACTATAGCAAACAACCTTTTTATTGATAATGTCAGAGAAGCCTCTAATGATGCGGATGTTAATATCGTAGATGACACTTACTTGACTTTAGTATCATCAACCAACAACGTAATGAATGTACAAAATGGATTAAGTACAGCAGACAATGACATTAATGACACTTACGCCTATAGCTCTTCGCAGATTGATTTTACAATGGATGGAGATTATCCTGAAGAAATGACTTCTACAACCGGAGTGAAATATGTTATTGCAAACGGCACTTCCATTAAACAACAAGGTAGCACTGGCGATTTCGTTCCTACTACAGATATCACAGGAGCCACACGCTTATCTCCAACAGCTGTGGGTGCCTATGAAGCTGGTACATCAACAGCCATATCCGAACTCTCAACAACATCGTCCCTAGATATTTACACAACAAATAGATCAATTATCGTAGAAGGAGAGGCTACGAACATAAAAGTTTATAATATCATTGGTGAACTTGTTGCTCAAAACAACACAGAAAGTACTAAAAGTACACTGTCTGTTAATTCCAAAGGCATCTATATCATTTTAGTTAAAGAAAAAAATGGAACAATAACAAATACTAAAGTAATGGTTGAATAAGTAGTAATATTGAATGAGTGTTATGAATTGGGAGGCTGCAAATATGCAGCCTCCCAATTATTACTTACAACCACGAACCTATTAATCAGAAATACTATAGCCAGATCTAAAGAATAACTTATCCACAAAAAATACAATAAAAGCGATTATGAAAAAGCTATTCACATATATATTAATAAGTTGTTTTCTCTTAGGTATGATATCCGTATCAGCGCAAACAATAACTGTAGATTACACCAACCAGCAGCAAACCATTGACATGATAGGAGCAGATATGGAGCGTAGTGCTTCTTTTCTGCAAAGTGCAGCCAACCCTCAAGAAATTGCCAACTGGGTTTATAGCGATATCGACTATATGACTTGTCGTGTATCGTATGACAAACAGCAAGAACTTACAGAAGGCACTACTAATTTTGATTTTTATGATGATGCCATTGAAAGTATGAAAATGGTAAAAATAGCCAATCCTAATGTTAAATTTTTAGCTACCATGAAAAGTGACTATGATGGTTATGGCAGTAGCAGCAACCTACCTGATTGGATCATAGATTATGATGATAACGAATGGTTTGAAGCTGAGAAATATGCCGGATTCCTGGCAGATTACCTGGAGTTAATGGAAGATAACGGGGTACCTGTTGAATATCTAGCCATTGCTAAGGAATGGAATAAATATTTAACTGTTGAACGCCATGTAGAAACTATTGCTGCATTAAACGATACTTGCGCAGCGCGCGGAATTACACAACCAAAATACATTTGTCCGGCTACATGGAGTCTTTCGCAAGGAATATCATTTGTTGGAACAGTAGAAGACAATGGGTATGAAGATTATTTCGAAGCTTTTTCCAGTCACAACTTAAATGACGAAGACGCTAAATGGGATGATTTTGTTGATGCCTGTACTGACTTAGGAAAATCAGCTTATAATGACGAGAGCGGATCAGCAGCAGGAGGAAGAACCAGCGGAGAGGAACCCGAAACATTGAGTTCTATTTTAAGTGTATATACTGAAAAAGCCACCATGTACGAAGGCGGATTAAAAGGAGAACTTATGTTTGAAGTATGGTCCAGAGGAGTATCTGCCGAAACACGAACCATCTATTTTACTTCAGGCGAAAATGGCGAAAGGATGCGTTCGTATTATGTAATGCAAAAATTTGCCAATAATATCTACGGGCGCAAATATATCTCTCCAACAACATCTGGATTCTCTGATGTGGCTACAATGGCTTTTACCAACGATGATGAAATTGCTCTTTGGGTAATCAATAGTGGCTCAACCACTTACTCTTCAGTTGATTTAGGCTTAACAAATACCACTATTAATGGAAATGTTTACCAATATGCATGGGATATCGACTCAAAAATACAAGGAGTAGCAAGCCAATTGACTTCTTCTGGCTCTGATACCTATAGCAGTGAAATAGCAGCAGAAAGCATAAACTTAATTATCTTTCAACTTACTGAACAAGGTACCTCTGATGAGATAACCTTATATGAAGATGAGTTAGATTTTGGAACCATCGATTTGGAGGATGCTAGTACTACCAGTCAGGAATTCTCATTCTCTGTCGACGCACAATCTACCGATGTGACTCTCACTATTTCAGGAGATGATGAAGGTGTTTTCTCTATTGATGGTGCCAGCTCTTATTCATCCGAATCAGTCATTTATGCCGAACCGGTCACAGTGAATTTTTATCCTACAAGTGATGGAGAATATAGTGCTACCCTTACCATTACCTCAGGCTCTAATACTGAAACAATCAGCTTAATCGGAGAAGCTTATGAATCGGAAACTGCAGACCTTCCTTTTACTGATTATTTTAGTGACCTGGTTGCCAACAGCAGTTCCCTAACCACCTCTGACATTAACGGCTATGCCGATTACAAAGGCTGGCAGGTACATAACGGATATTCTAGCGGAGCAGACAGAATGCACGTTACCCATGAAGCAGGCAGTGAGGATATCGGTTACTTTTTAAGTCCTGAAATAAATTTCGACGGGCCCTTTGAGTTATCATTCTATGCTCGTATGCGCTTAAACAATGCAAGTGCTACGCTTACCCAAACAGAAAACAATGCCTATAGAAATTTTTATGCTGTCATAGGCAATGACACTATTTACGACCATCACGCGGCTGGTAGCTCATATTTTCAAAACTATAATGAATGGAGCTGCACGTATTCATATGAAGGAACTGCACGCATCAAGTTTTTTGCATATACTGAAAATGCAGGTGACTGGGTTGACAAAACTGATGGATTAACCTTTGGCCCAAAGAGTGATTGTGTATCCGTTACAAGCACTACATCGCCTACAATAAACATTGCGTATGGAGAAGAAATTGATTTGGGAGAAGTAGTTCAGGGAGCAAGCGGAGAAAATACTTTTACTTTAAAAGGATGGTACCTCAACGACGGAGTAACCTTTAGCCAGGACACTGATAACCACGCAACTATATCTACCTTAGCTTATAATCCCGATAATAATAATGAAATAGATGAGGAGATTACTGTGACCATAGATGCTTCCGATTTGGAGCTGGGCACTTATACCGAAAAACTTTATTTAAACAGTGATATCGGTGACTTCAATGAACGAACTATCTGGCTTAACTATGAAGTTACTTCTGTTACATCTATTAGTACAATTAATTATGTACATACCGTATATACACAAAACAAAACAATATTTATAGAGACAGCTTATATAACAGACATTGAAATATATACAATCGAAGGGCAAAGAATTAAACAATTGAGTAATATAAATGATGCTTCATTTACACTCACAACAGGTATATATCTTGTAAAAATAGACAATGAAGTACACAAAGTGGCAATCACCAATTAAGCCAACTTAGTTGAACCAACATATTACCTACTCTAAATTTACTATACGGGTATTGCAACGTTAGGCTGCGGTACCTGTATATGTATTTTATAGCATTTTAAAATGGAACAGATAAAACAAAATGGAAATAAATCTTTAACGTAAAACCAAAATTCAATTTAATCAGAAATATAAATACATGATTTGAACAAATAATAAAACACAATGAAAAACACATCCTTTTTATTTTTTTTGTTATGCTTTCTTACTGTTGGAACAACCAAGGCCCAAGATTGGAAAGACATAACGGTATTACAAAGAAACCGCGAACAAGCTTCTGCTCTAATCATTCCGTTTAAAACAGAAAGTCAGGCAAAAACAATGCAAATTGAACAATCGGCCTTTTACCAATCACTTAATGGACAGTGGAAGTTCAATTATGCTGAAGGTCCTGATACACGCCCAGCAGACTTTTACAAGCAAGATTATGATGTTTCAAACTGGAGCAATATTAAAGTACCCGGGAACTGGGAGATGCAAGGTTTTGGAATGGCCATGTACATGAATCATCCTTTTGATTTTTCACCCAATAAACGACCAACTCCCCCCGTTCTTGATTTTATCCCCAGCGATATAAACCCCGTAGGTTCATACCGGAGAACTTTCAGCATACCAGCAGATTGGGATGGAAGAAACATTTACCTGCACTTTGGTGCTGTAAAATCGGCTATGTATGTATGGGTAAACGGTCAGAAAGTTGGTTATAGTCAGGGAGCCAAAACACCTGCAGAATTTAATATAACATCTTATTTATCGGAAGGTGAAAACACACTTGCTGTGGAAGTATATCGCTGGAGCGATGGTTCTTTTTTAGAGTGCCAGGATTTTTGGCGCATAAGTGGTATCGAACGTGATGTCTTTCTCTACTCAACATCAAAAACTAAGGTGAGCGATTTTAAAGCAATAGCCGGTTTAGATGAGAAATATCAACATGGTAAATTCAACCTTAATCTGAATATAAAATCAGCTAAAAAAAACGAAAAATATACAGTTGATTACCAATTATACCATAGCGATAAGTTAATTGCCAACCAGTCTGTAACCACAAAAACCAAAAATTATATTGGAGAGACTACTTTCGATACAACCATTGAAAATGCAAAACACTGGTCAGCTGAAACACCTGAATTATATCGTTTGGTGGTTTCACTAAAAAATGAACAAGGTGAGCTGATTGAAACCTTTGGAAAAAATGTAGGATTTAGAACTGTAGAAATTAAAAATGGCCAGTTATTGGTGAATGGGCAGGATGTATTGGTTAAAGGAGTTAATCGCCATGAACATGATCCCCTTACCGGACATTATATTTCGAAGGAATTAATGGAGCAAGACATCCGTTTAATGAAAGAATATAACATCAATACGGTAAGAACCTGTCACTATCCTAACGACCCTTACTGGTATGATTTATGCGATAAATATGGTTTATATGTTATTAACGAAGCCAATATTGAATCGCACGGAATGGGAGCTGCCTTGCAAGCGCCATATGAATACCATATAGCCAATGATCCTGCCTGGGAAAAACCTCACCTAGACCGTATTGAACGTATGTACGAACGTGACAAAAACCATCCTTCTGTCATTATTTGGTCCCTAGGAAATGAGGCTGGTGATGGCGTTAACTTTGTTAAAGCCTATCAATGGTTAAAAGCACATGATAGTCGTCCTGTACAATTTGAGCAGGCCGACAATAAAGCACACACCGATATTGTTTGCCCTATGTATGCTACCATGGATGAGATGGAAAACTATGCTTGTCAAAAGGATATTTATCGCCCACTTATTCAGTGTGAATATGCGCATGCAATGGGCAATAGCGTTGGTAACCTACAGGATTACTGGGACCTAATCGAACAATATCCTGCCTTACAGGGAGGCTGTATCTGGGACTGGGTAGACCAAGGGATGCTTAGTAAAAACAAAGATGGTATTGTATACTTTGCGTATGGAGGCGATCTCGAGGCTCCTGGTACAAGAAACGATAATAACTTCTGTCTGAATGGCTTAATTTCACCTGACAGAAAACCCAATCCGCATATCTTTGAGGTTAAAAAGGTATATCAAAATATTTCTGTTTACAAAGGACATAAAGAAGAAGAGTATTTTATTAAGAACAAATACTTTTTTAGCAACCTGGATAAATATAACCTGACAATAAGCCACATTGAAAATGGAGATGTAGTTAAAACAGAAACCATAAATAATCTAAAGGTTTCCCCTCAATCTGTTCAGGCAATAAATATCAAAACACCTTCCTTTGATAAGCAATCAGATGTATATATTAACTTTTCATTTACGCTAAAAGAGGATGATGGGCTCTTAAAAAAAGGGCATGAAGTAGCCAAGGAACAAATATTGATGAACAAGGGGCAGGCGAAACAAGATATTAATGCCGCTGGAAAAATAAGCATAAACGAAACTGAAGAAGGCTGGGATATCACCACCCTTACATCCACCTTATTTTTCGATAAAGCTAAGGGTACCTTTACTCATTTAAGCTTAAATGGCAAAGAATATATCCAGGAGGGTCCTCAGGCTGATTTCTGGCGTGTTCCTACCGATAACGATTATGGCTATAAGATGGTTAAAAACCTAGGTGTATGGAAAGATCAGGGCAGCAATGCTAAAGTTAGCCATATTGATTACACCGAAGAAATAGGTAAAGTGATATTTAAAGTAAGCAAAAGGCTGGATGAAGTATTTGGTGACTTTATTGCTACCTATACTATCAATGGAGAAGGAATTATCCAAGTGGATAATTATATCCTCTTTGACCCTAATCGCAAAGCTGTTAGCATGCCGCGTGTTGGTTCTATTCTAAAAGTAAATAAGGACTTTGAAAATGTAAGTTGGTATGGACGGGGTCCTCACGAGAATTATGTAGACCGATATACCAGTGCGTTTATGGGTAACTATACTGCCACTGTAGATGAATTATACTACCCTTATATTCGTCCGCAAGAAAATGGTTACAGAACAGACGTTAAAAAAATGCAGCTAAGCAATGGTGAACATGGCATAAATATTATTGCTCAAACACAGTTTTGCATGGGGGCACAGTACTATGACAAAGAATCCTATGAAAACGGTGTTAAAAAAGAGCAAAGACACCAATTCGATATGCAAAAACAAGATTATATCAATTTGAATATCGATTACGGACAACAAGGAGTAGGTGGTGATACTAGTTGGGGAGCAACCCCACACCTCATCTATCAATTAATTCGCCGAGAATACAAATGGAGCTATATCATCAGCCCATTTTAAAGATAATTTCAAGACCCCTTTAGTTTGATAAATTCACCCCTTGATATTTTTCTGTTGAAACATATATCAAGGGGTGTTTTTTGTGTATACATCTATTCTATTTTCGCTAAACTCCAAAAAAAATGTATTATTCAGAGTTCACTGCTTGTAATCTACTATTCTTATAAATATATTATAATTAATATCAGTTAACTTAATCAATATGAATTAACATCGAAATTTATACATTTAGGCATTTAATAAATTAAATCCCATATCCTACTTATGTATTTTAAAAAACTTCTTATTAAAATAAGTATAGTCATTCCTTTTATTTT
>JBFHKL010000012.1:0-30629 GCA_041595375.1 Saccharicrinis sp. | reverse complement strand
TGCGTCATGGCCTTGAAAGTATCGATATTTTAAATGATAATGGTACTTTAAGTGAAGCAGCAGGTATGTTTGTGGGTAAAGATAGATTTGTGGTTCGTGATGAGATTATACCTGAACTACAAAAAGCAGGTAATCTGTTAAAGGTAGAGGATTATGATAATAAAGTTGGCTGTTCTGAAAGAACAGGTGCTGTAATTGAACCTAAGCTATCTACCCAATGGTTCCTGAAAATGAATGATATGGCTAAGGTTGCTCTGGATGCCGTGATGTCTGATGAAATACAGTTCCATCCGCCTAAATTTAAAAACGTTTATCGTTATTGGATGGAGAATGTGAAAGACTGGTGTATTTCACGTCAACTATATTGGGGACACCGTATCCCGGTGTACTATTTGGATAATGGTGATTTTGTGGTTGCTAAAAATGCCAGAGATGCCGTTAAGTTAGCAAGAGAAAAAACCGGTAATCCGGAATTGAAAATTGAAGATCTGAAACAGGAAGAAGATGTATTGGATACCTGGGCATCCTCATGGTTATGGCCTATCTCGGTATTTGATGGTTTTAATCCTGAAAAAGACGAGATAGATTATTATTATCCTACCAGCGATTTAGTTACAGGACATGATATTATCTTTTTTTGGGTGGCTCGTATGATTATGGCCGGCTATGAGTTTAAAGGACAATTGCCATTTAAAAATGTTTATTTTACCGGAATGGTGCGTGATAAACAAGGCCGTAAAATGAGTAAACAGCTGGGTAACTCACCTGATCCTTTGGATCTGATTGCCAAATTTGGTGCCGATGGCGTGCGTGTAGGTATGTTGCTTTGTTCGCCTGCCGGTGGTGATTTGCTTTTTGATGAGAACCTAACAGAACAAGGTCGTAACTTTTCTAATAAAATATGGAATGCCTTCCGCCTGGTAAAAGGATGGACGGTAGATGAGGCATTAGCACAACCGGATAGCGCTACAAAAGGAATTGAATGGTTTAATCATAAGTTAAACCAAACTATTAAATTGGTAGATGACCACTTTAGTAAGTTTCGTATTTCGGATGCCTTAATGACTGTTTATACCTTGTTCCGCGATGATTTCTCTTCCTGGTATCTGGAGATTGTTAAGCCGGGTTATCAGCAACCTATTGATGCGGCTACCTATCAGTCAACCATTGCATACTTTGACAAGATATTGAGATTGCTTCACCCTTTTATGCCTTTTATTTCAGAAGAAATATGGCAGTTATTGGAGGATAGAAAAGAAGGGCAGAGTATAATGATTTCATCGATGCCTGTTGCTACAGAGATAGATGAAAAATTATTGGCAAGCTTTGAATTAACCCAAGAGGCTGTTGCTGGTGTTAGAAATATTCGTAAACAAAAGAATATTCCCAATAAAGATGCTATTGCTTTAAGTGTTTTAGATAATACAGGTAATTACGATAAAACCTTTGATGCTGTTTTAACAAAGCTGGTTAATGCAGAGGAACTTTTGTTTGTGTCGGAAAAAGTAAGTGGTGCCTTATCTTTTATGGTAAAAGCCAATGAGTATTTTATTCCAATGGGTGATTTGATTGATGTTGAGGCTGAGATTGCTCGCTTAGAAGCTGATTTGAAATATAATAAAGGTTTTCTTATTTCCGTTACAAAGAAGCTAAGTAATGAGCGTTTTGTAAACAATGCACCGGAAAAAGTAGTGGCTGTTGAAAAGCAAAAACAAGCTGATGCAGAAGCTAAAATTAAGGCTCTGGAAGAAAGTATTGCCAATATGAAAAAGTAAGGTTATACAAAATATGATTCTGTAATAAACGCCACTTGCTAGTGGCGTTTTTTTTTGACTCTATAACCCGCAATAGGTATTCGAAAATGTCAGCCTGTCAACTTATATGTATTACGCATTGAATATTATTACTGAAGCTTCACTTAATGTCACATTCTCGAGTTTAAACTTCCTGGTATACTGGTATCACCTCCAGACCTTGTTCGGCAAATTCTTTTTTTACCTGACTATACTGACGTGTAAATCCAAGTAAATATCCGCCACCACCAGAACCACACAGTTTAAGCAGGTAGTGGTTTTTAGTAATTCCTTTTTCCCAGTATTTCAAAAAATCATCCGGAATCATTTCTCTTAAATATTGTAACTGGAATTTAGAAAGTTGTTTCAGGTTTTTATAAAAACTATTGATATCACCCGTTAATAAGGCCTGAATACATTGATTTGTCGTTGGTATGAGTTCCGTTTTAATCCGATCAATATATTTTGGGTTCAAGCATTTCTTCATGAATAGCTCTACCAGCGGAGCCGTTTTACCTGTTTGTTTGGTGTTTACAATAAAAACAGCATCATCGCTTTTTATGTTTTTACGAGGTATACCTGTGGAGGCAATGTTTTTTTGGTTTTTTATAAATAAGGGACGTTTTAAATAGCAGATAAGAGGATCAATACCTGAACTATGACCATGAAAATAGCTTTCAAGCAATGAAAATGTATCAATCAGTTGTAAGGTCTGCTCCTGCGTTAATCCTGCTTTTGAAGGAATTTTTTGAATGCCATATTCTTCGTAAATAGAAGCTACCAGTGCACCACTGCTTCCCAGTCCATAGCCCTGTGGTATTGATGATTCAAAATATAACCCTTTATCCAGGTCTGCACTTAGTTTATCCGTGTTGATAATAGAGCCTGCTTCTTTTTTTAGATATTCTGAATATTTTTTTAATTGCATTGTCGACTCATGCGCATAATCCATATCGGTATATCCCTTGGAATTAGTAAAGGAAAGCGATCCGTTAAAATGTGAGTAGGGTATGGTTAGACCATTAGAATCGAATAAGATAGAATACTCCCCAAATAAAAGTATTTTGGAATAAAAGATGGTGCTCTGTTTATTTAACATTATTGCTAATTATAAATTTACGATAGTATCGACTGGTATTTAGTTTATTAAGTATGCTTGTTCAAAGAATGTGTACTGTAATTGTTACAGGTATTATTATTGTTTAAAATATTGGTATATAAGCTATTGAATGCATTACTAAATGTTATTTTTGGTTTATTTAATTTATAGCAAACAAGGTCCGCTACCTATTTCATCATCTATTTTTTGAACGCAATATTTCATTAGCTTTGACTCAATAAACTCATGAACGGTCTTTTTGTTCTCTTGCGGGTATAAAATATGAATATTTGGTCCTGCATCTATGGTGAAACAAATAGGTATATGGTGGTTTTCCCTGAAGTTTCTGATCTCCTTGATGATATGTAAGGAGTTAGGGGAGAGTAGGGTAAAACCAGGTGTTGAACTCATCATTAAAGCATGTAAACTTAAGGCTTCATCCTCAGAAATTTCGATAAAAGTTTTTATATCACCCGTTTTCAGGGCATCATAAAGTTGTTGTGTATGATCAAAAGCTTGTTTAATTCTACCTGTTTTGTATGGATGTGAGTCCATTAACTGATGCCCTGCAGTACTACTTGTTTTCTTAATATCCCGACTAACAATTAGTATAGTATCCTGTATCGTTTGATATATGGGGTGGATTTCTTTATTCAGATTGATGGCGTATTCCTGACTACTATTTTTCAAAATAGCACTTTCCCCCCAGGTGTTCCATCCTCCGTATACAGAACGGCATGCACTTCCCGAACCCAAACGGGCAATATTTGAAACCTGATTTTTACCTAGTGTTTCTCCTGTAATTTTTTGGTGTATTTCAGCTAGCAGTATAGCTAAAGCACTATAACTACTTGCCGAAGAGGCTATACCTGATGAGTGAGGGAAGGTGTTCGTACTTTCGATATGTAAATAATAGTCTGTTAGCCAAGGAAATACATCAAGTGTGCGTTTAAGGAAAGTGCTTAGCTTAAGTTCAAAGGAAGGGGCTGTTTTATTTTCAAATAACAAGTCAAAAGACAGGTCATTCTGATTTTTTTGGTACTGATAAGTGATGGAGGTGCTTGTTATGGCATTTTTTAGAGTAAAGCTAATGGATGGATTTAGGGGAAGTTGAATGCCACTTTTTCCCCAGTATTTTACAATAGCAATATTGGAAGGACTTTGACAGCTTACTTTTCCTCCCAGAGTCATATCATTTAGTGTATCTGTATTCATTTTTTTAGCATGCTATAGTGGTAAAATATTACTTTTTTTCAATAAAAATATGTCTTGTTCTATGCTGTTATATTCATCATAGCAAATCAGATTAAAAGTCAATGCAAAATAAGTATCGGGCTTATTCTATATTATTTAGCACATGTATTCTTTAATACCAGATCCTTGTACTTAAATAGGGTATCTAATTTTTTTTCTTTGAAGTATTGCTGAATATAATTATCTGGTTGATCGCTTACTGCCATTATAAAATCTCCCCCCCAGGCGCCAAGTGATTTTATTGATCCTTTAAAATCACTGAAATAGGCTTGTTGTATAGGTTTTTTGTTAAGGGTATGAGCTATAATAGTCTC
Source organism: Saccharicrinis sp. (assembly GCA_041595375.1). Lineage (GTDB taxonomy): Bacteria > Bacteroidota > Bacteroidia > Bacteroidales > Marinilabiliaceae > Saccharicrinis. Next base: position 26,169 of record JBFHKL010000012.1, on the reverse strand, counting down.
ATGCTCGGTCATTAATTCTTGAAACTCAATGAGGTGATTACACACAGCCATACGTGTTGAAATTGAGCTTATTTGTGTAAGATCATGGCTTGCAATATCTATCGTGTGAAAGTTTCGAATCGATTTCTTTGAGCTTTGTTTATGGCCCGAGTACACAAAAAATATTTTATCGCTAAAGGAAGGAGCAAAGTTAATTTCAACGCTTCGTGGTTTGTTATGAATCAATAAAAAGAAAATAGGCATAGCACTTTGGGCGTTGGCAATATCGTAACCCGAGCCATTAAAAGTTTTACTAAGAAGTTCGTATGGATCAATTTTAAACCAACGTGACAAGTTATATATGAGGGTAGAGCTACTTCCTAAACCCCATTGTGGCATAAAATCGAGCTTGGTAATCACATTTTTATACATGATATCCTTGATACTTAACTTACTTGCTTTTAGGGCAATTCGCAAAATTTTTTGCAGCATTTTAGCAAAGGATATATCGGAAGTTTCTGTAATAGTTAGTTTATTGTTAAAACAAACTTTACTCCATAAACCTCCAGGATGATAAGCATTCCAGGTCAATTCATTGTTCAAAGAGGTATATATATTCATATCTTGACCTAACTGCAAGGGTACCGACAATGCTTTAGCTCCTTTTAATACCATATATTCACCGGAAATCATGAGCTTTCCATTTCCTTTTGAGGAAAATATAGGGGTATTAATATCATTTTTAGTCATGTTGTTAATCGTTGTTATCTTAAAGGTAAAAGCTTAACTGATGGTTTCCGAATTTGTTGATTTCTTTCTGCTTTGGTCTAAAAACTGTCTTACAGAAGAATAATTTACATACTTATCAACAAAGTAGATAGTTGCTTTTGATTTTTCATCCTCAGAGGCCTGTAAGGAAGAAAGAATATTAGACAAATGCATTTTCATATGCCCTTTTTGTATACCAGAGGTAACTAATGCAGCCACAGCCGAAAAGTTATTGGCCATACCTGCTGCTGCCATTATCTGCATCAGCGTATGGGCTCCTGGCTTACCCAATAATGCCAAAGAAATATTTGCCAGAGGGTGTAATTGGGTTAAACCACCTACTGTGCCAATAGCCAGAGGAAGGGTTAATGAGTAGGTAAAGGTATGCTTGTCAATATTAATTTTGGATAAGGAGCTATATTTCCCGTTTCTGCATGCATAGGCATGAACACCTGCTTCTATGGCTCTGAAATCATTTCCTGTGGCCAAAGCAACGGCATCAATACCATTCATAATGCCCTTATTATGAGTAACGGCACGATAAGTATTATGCGTGGCTAAATCAACAGCAGTTTTAAATCTCTGGGCAAACTCTTGTGGTGAATAGATGCCACTGTATGGGCTAAGCTTGTCGATATCACAGGTAATGGAACATTCAACCAGGCATTTGGGGGTGTAATTAGAAAGAATAGCCATAATAATCTGGGTGTTCTTGCTACTATCTTTTTCTATTAAATAATCCGGTAAGGCTTGGCCCATTTGTTCCAGACAAGAGTTAATAAAATTGGCACCCATTGAATCTACAGTTTCAAAATTAACCAACAAACTATAGGTTCCTTCTGAAGCATCATATTCATCATTTAGTTCCATATCAATAATGCCACCACCACGAGATTCCATGCTTTTACTTAAGTCTTTTACTGAGTTTTTCAGGTATTGATGTATTTCCGGCATCATTGGTAACATGGCTTCGTATGCCCAATCGGTTTTAAAAAAAAGTTGACCTACCTTTTGGGTTGAAAGCACCTGCGTTTTAAAACCTCCGTTTGTACTCCAAAATTTAGCCGCTTTGGAGGCTGCAGCTACCACCGAACTTTCTTCAATAGCCATAGGAACCGAATATTCTTTTCCATTGATTGTAAAATTGGGTGCAATACCGTAGGGTATATAAAAATTACTGACAGTATTTTCGGAAAATTGATTATAGGTTTCCTGTAAATTAGGATGATGATGGCTTAGAAGGGAGTCCTTGATTGTAAGCGGCAACTTATATTCATTGCAAATGGCATTTATCTTTTCCTCTAAGGAGAGTTTCGAAAATCCTGAAATCATTGTTGTTATTTGGTGTAATACAATTAAAAAAAATAGTGTCGCTATGTTAACATACAAATTTTATTTTTGTTTAATATTATTAAGCTTTCTGATTTTGATTAACCTATAAGCGGAGATATAAACCCTGTATAACTGGTAAGAACAAGAAAAACACAGCTATGAAAAGAGGGTAAGTGTCATAAAATGAGAGATATATTTTGAAATTAATACGATGTTTTATTACCTTCCGTATTTTAAAATCGTACATATCAAATTTACCACCATCAATTCAGCTTATGACTTATTAAATTGAAATATGAAACGAGCATGCAAATTCAATTTACACACAGGAAAATGATTGAATTTATTTGTGAGTTCTCCCGCATTTCGCGGGACAGGCTATATGACCATTGAAAATAAATTTAAACATATGAAAAATGCACAATTACACCGAAGAAATTTTATAAAACAAACAGCCTTGGCAGGTATGGCCATGTTTTTACCTGCTCAGGATTTTGCTTCAAACTTTATATCAAATGTACCAGAGATGAACAATGATTTAAAAGTTTTTTTATTTTCGAAACATCTTCAGTTTTTAGACTATAAAAGCATGAGTGAGGTGGCTCGTGAAATGGGTTTTGATGGATTAGACCTTACTGTAAGACCTAAAGGCCATGTTTTACCTGAAAGAGTTAGTGACGATCTTCCCAAGGCAACACAGGCTATGAAGGCGTATGGTCTTTTACCCCAAATGATATCAACTAATGTAATACAGGCTAATGACCCTGTTGATTTAAAAGTGTTGGAAACAGCCAGTCGGTTAGGTTACAAACACTATCGTACTAACTGGATCAGATATTCCGATGAAACAAGTGTTTTAGACACCGTTAAAGCAGCCCGAACTCAATTTGTAGCGCTGGAAGAACTCAATAAAAAATTAAATATAAGTGCTTGCTATCAAAATCACTCAGGACATTTTTTTGGAAGTGCCATATGGGATTTACACCAAACGCTGGTAGGTTTATCGCCTAAGTATATAGGTAGTCAATACGATATTATGCATGCTAGCGTTGAGGGAGGTAAGAATTGGGAAATAGGTTTTAGACTTATCCAACCCTATATTAATACCCTTGTGGTGAAAGACTTTAAGTGGGGAAAGGTGAATGGTGTTTGGAAGCCTGTATTTACACCACTTGGCGAGGGTATGATTGATTTCAAACATTATTTCTCTTTATTAAAAAAGAACCATATCAATGTTCCTATATCTATTCATGTGGAATATGATTTGGGAGGGGCAGAGAATGGTGGTATTCCTTCCATTAGTCATCAGGAAGTTATTAAAAAAATAAAAAAGGATTTGACTTTTGTACGAAATACTTGGAAAGAGGCCGGAGCATAATTTTGATGAAAGGGGAGGGCATCGCAAGCTGATTATAGGATTTGGCTTTGCTTATTTTTAGCAAGAGCAAAGCCATAAGCTCTACGGTGAATTTTTATAACGTTATTTATAATAAAGAGTTATGGAGCATAATTTTTGTTAAAAAAATATTCTTTTCAGCAAAATCAATAAACTAATTTAAACTGCTTTTGTTTTAAATCTGTTATTTTTAAAATAGTTTATAATGAAGAATTTTGCTCAGATTTCTCAGCTTTCGCTTGCTCTTATTGCTTTCTTTGTTTCTGTTAAATTATTATCTCAGGAAACAAATCTTAAGACGGGAGATCCTATTCCCCCTTTTTCTGCTCAAACGGATGAAGGAACCCTTTGGAATTCAAGTGAATTTAAGGGTAAAAAGAATTTGGTCATCTATTTTAATCCTGCAGCAATGACAGGAGGATGTACCGCGCAGGCTTGTGCCTATAGGGATGATCAGACAGCTTTGAAAGAGTTAGATGCCGTTGTGGTGGGTATTAGCGGCGATGATATAAAAAATCTCCAATTATTTAGAGAGGCAAATCAGTTGAACTTCACCCTTCTTTCGGATTCTGATGGAAATATAGCGGAAAGGTTTGGAGTGCCCGTAAACAAAGAAATGAAAACGATAGAACGTGAAGTTGAAGGAGTGAAGCACCTTTTATCAAGACAGGTAACAACATCTCGGTGGACCTTTGTGATTGATAAAAAGGGAACGCTTATTTATAAGTCGACTCAGGTAAATGCAGCAGAAGACAGTAAAGCGGTAATAAACGTTTTGGAACAGCAACAATAAATAAATACCAGTAAATACTGATTTTTATTTTAACCTGCAAAATGTCACAGGTAGCTAATCGTTTCATTCAGTATTTACTGGTAACTTATTTTTACTGGCAATTAAATAGTTTATTGGTCATTCTTTGCCTTTGTAATGTTATACTAATCATTACATTCAGCACTGAAAGATTCTAAATATAAAATTCAGGTTTTTTTAATCCATGTGCTGTTATCTCCCTTAATTAAAGAGGATAATAATTACACCTTATTCTTTAACTCTTAAAAAGGTATCAGCCAATTGCCAGGCTTGTTCCATATCTTTTATTAATGTTCTTAATTGTTCATAGTCTTTGAGAGCATATTGTAAAAATGCCGCACCCATTCCAACTACTGCGGGCAGTTTACATATCTTGCTTAAATAAAAACCATCCAAAATAGATCGTATTCCTCCGGAGATAATGATTTGTTTGCATTTGACAGGATGTTCATCTACAATTTTATTCACCATTAAGGTCATCTCTTTGGCTGTATGGCCTATGTTGGAGAAACCTTTGAATAAGGAACTATTGTGCGCTCGCATTTGTTCGAGCTTGGTAAAGTTAGTTCCTCCTAAAGCACCAAATTCAAAGGCGGCTATGTCTAACATCAGTAGTGATTTAATACTTTCATAACCCATGCCCTGACCAACCTCTTTCACAATAATGGGTGATTTCACCTGTTTTAGCAATTCCTTTAAGGTATCCAGGGGAGCTTGTTTTAAGCGGTCTCCTTCGGGCTGAAAGGCTTCCTGTAAAGGGTTGATATGTACTATGGTTCCATCAGTTTTTAACTGTTGGTTGAGGTAATCAATCTTATTGGTTTCGCCTTTTAATACCAGTGATTCTACCTGAGCAATGCCCAGGTTAGAGAAGAAAGGATGTTCATCTCCAATTAGGTGTCTCATTTTAAAGTCGCTCCAATGATTATCTGACTCAAAGAGGGATCGGCAGGAGCCCAATCCCATCCCCAGACCAAATTCACCGGCTGCCATAGCCAGCTTGGTATTGATAGCTCCTGCACGCTGGGTTCCTCCTGTCATAGAAGAGATCCAGAAAGGGAGTTTCATTTGCTTACCTAAGAAAGGTATGGGATCCATTTTCTTATCGGGATGATATCCTAGTATAGGTTCGTACATAAAGCGGCTGTCGGCTTGATATTCATCTACAGTAGAATCAAACGCCATATAAATATGATCTTTTTTTCTGTCTTCCATTGCGTTAAAACAAAGGTTTTTAAATTCCTAAATTTCGGGCTATCACTATTTTTAAAATCTCAGTAGTCCCTTCACCAATTCGCAAGATACGATGATCTCGGTAAAATCGCTCAATATCTTTGGATTTAAATAGGCCTGCACCACCAAAAATTTGCATGGCTTCATCAGAAACTTCGCCGGCTATTTCGCTGCAATATAATTTTGCCATGGCTGCTTCCTTACCAAAGGGCTGTCCATTATCTTTTAACCAGCAAGCTTTGTAAAGGGTATTTCGGGCCAGTTCAATTTTTAAATCCATATCGGCCAGTTTAAACTGAATAGCCTGAAAAGAAGCAATATTTCTTCCAAATTGCTTACGTTTTTTAGCGTAATCGAGTGCCATTTCAAAGGCGCCCTGAGCCAGTCCTAGCCCCATTGCTGCTATCGATAATCTTCCGGAATCCAGTGTCTTTAACATATGTGATAAACCATTGTTTTCTGACCCTAGCAAATGATGAGAGGATACCGGACAGTTATCCAGTTTTATTTCTGCCGTATCAGAAGCTCGCCACATCATTTTACCTAAGGTGCGTTTTGAGGAAAAGCCAGGCGTATTTTTTTCAACCAGAAATGCGGAGTATACTGCCTTACCGTCCTTTTCTCCTGTTTTTGCTAATACGGTGATCCCTGCCATCAACTCATTACTGCCATTGGTAATGTACCGTTTATGTCCGTTAATAGTCCATCCATCATTAGATTTAATGGCTGTGGTATCCACTCCACGAGCATCTGAACCCGCATTTACCTCGGTTAAGCCAAATGCCCATAGCTTATTGCCATTTAGCAGCTCTGGCAAGTATTTTTGTTTCTGTTCTTTTGTTCCAAAACAATAAATAGGCGATACCCCTAGCGAATTGTGGGCAGCCATGGTAACCGCCTGTGAACTATCTATGCGCGCTAACTCTTCAACAGCAATAATATAGGATAGAGTATCCAAGCCTTGTCCTCCTTCTGATGTTGGAATATCAATACCATAAAGTCCGGATTGCCCCATTTTTTGACTGAGCTCGATAGAAAAAGTTTCATTTTCATCCAACTCTCTAACAAGGGGTTTAATTTCTTTTTCGGCAAATGATCTTACTTTTTGCCTGAACGCTTCTTTTTCGTGACTGTAATATGGCGACATAATTATAATGTTAGTTTTTGTATTAAAAATATTAATACTGTGTGAATATTTAATAGTGTTTATTTACATATTATGGCTTGCTGTACTTGTGCTTTTGGTATAGCCTGCTGCATTTAGTTACTATTCCGTTTCAATGAGTAATTGATTTAAGCTGACTTGTTCTCCTATAGATACGGCAACATGGGTTAATGTAAGATCTTTCCAGGCTTTAATGCTATTCTCTGTTTTCATCGCTTCCAAGATAATTAATGGGCTACCTTTTTTTATACTTTCTCCTTCTTTAACCAGGATATCTAAAATACGGCCCGGCATGGGTGCATGTAAGGTTTTTATTTCGCTGCTATCATCCTTGTCTACTTGTCTTTTTATTCTTTCAGCTTTATCTGTAATAATGCTAATATGACTCCGGTACTGAAAATAAAACAGCCCATCTTCTCTACATAAATAGTGAATAATATGGCGTTGCTTATTTAAAACAAAAGATAAGGTGTTGTGACTGAGTTGTATGATAGATACATGTAGCATCTTGTTATTAGCTATCTCAAATACAATGGAATTGTCTTCTATCTCAATAATATTTAATTGAAGATGAATGTTGTTAAAGCGTATTTGTTGATTTTGATATTGACGCCAATAACCTAGCCTTTCCCATATATTATGAGCATTGGTAGGTCTATTGTTTTTTGCAATTAAATAGGCAGCTGCCAGTACTTCTTGTTCTTCATTTCCGATTTTTGGTTCTGTGAGTAGCTTGTCTTTTTTGTTTTCAAAAAATGAAGTTGCATAAGTGCCTTGAATAAAGTCCTCATCTTTAATAGCTTGTAATATAAGTTCGCGGTTGGTTTTAACACCAAAAAGTGCATAGTCACTTAAAAAATTAGTCAGGCGTTTAATGGCTTTATTTCTGTTGTTACCATGAGAAATTACTTTTTTTAGCAGAGGGTCGAACGAAGGGTTGAGATTTTCGTCCGCTTTGGCACCTCCATCAATTCTAATATGAGGATGCTTTGGTATGTGGGTGCCGATAATCTTTCCGAATGAAGGCATATAATCTTCTTTAGGATCTTCAGCGTAAATTCGTACTTCTATAGCGTGTCCCCGCACATGAATATCTTTTTGTGCATATGACAAGGGCATACCCATAGCTATTAGTATTTGCTCCTTAACAATATCTATGCCTGTTATTTCTTCAGTAACAGGATGTTCTACCTGGATGCGGGTATTCATTTCCAAAAAATAATGACGATTATCGGGTGTGAGTAAAAACTCCACTGTTCCGGCATTGGTGTAAGCAATCTTTTTGCTGAGGGTAATGGCATCTTGAATCATTTGTTGTTTAACCCCGGCTGGTAGGTGAGGAGCAGGGGCTTCCTCAATAACCTTTTGATGCCTGCGTTGAATAGAACATTCCCTTTCGTATAGATGTATGATGTTTTTGTGCTGATCGGCTAAAATCTGAACCTCAATATGTCTGGGGTTTTCAATATATTCTTCTACATAAATGGTATTATTTCCAAAGTACCTTTGTGCTTCATTGGCTGCGGATTCTAACTCCTGTTCTAATTTATCGTAATCATTGACTATTCTCATTCCCTTACCACCACCACCTGCAGCCGCTTTAATAATCAGAGGTAATTGTAGCTTATTGCTATTTGAAAGGATATACTTTTGGTCTCCATTTACTTTTTGTAGTAAGGGAATATCACATGCCGAAGCTATTTTATTGGCCTCTATTTTATTGCCCATCCATTGAATTTGTTGGGCTGAAGGGCCAATGAAAATAATGCCATTTTTAGCACAGGCATCTGCAAAATCAGCATTTTCAGATAGAAAACCATAACCAGGATGAATTGCATCGGCCTGATTGGCTAAGGCTAATGTAGTAATTTGCTCAATGTTAAGATAGGTTTCGTTGATGGTGTTACCATTCATCAATACCCTTATATCAGCTTTTGCCACATGCATGGCTTCTTCTTCGCCAGGGGTATAAATGGCAATGGTTTCTATTCCCATTTGTTTAGCTGTTTTGATAATACGTACAGCTATTTCTCCTCTGTTGGCGATTAGTATTCGTTTAATTTGATGGTATGTTTTATTCATTATTCCAAGCAGGTTTTCTTTTTTCTAAAAATGCAGTAACTCCTTCCAAGCCTTCACTCGATGTTCTGGCATTGGCTATTATTCTGGCACAAAACAAAAAGGAGGCTTCATCATCTGTTGTTTCTTCTAGTCTGTGAATGAGGGCTTTGGTTTGGATTAAGGCATTGGGAGCTCCTAAGGTTATTTTGCGGGCAATATCTAATGTTGTTGTCCTGATATTTTGTTTGTCAGTAATAAAATGAATTAAACCTTCGTTCATTGCTTCTTGTGCACTAAAAGGCTCTGCCATTAGTAATCTTTTACGTGTATTGCTATTACCCATTTTTGCAAGTACATAAGGTGCAATGGTAGCTGGTATAATACCTAATTTTACCTCCGGAAATCCGAATAAGGTGTTTTGTTCACAAACCACAATGTCGGCACATGCCAGTAGGCCAACAGCACCTCCAAAGGCCGATTGTTGCACTTCACAAATAACAGGTACAGGAAAGGAATTTAAGGATTCAAATAAGGTATTGAATAATTTGGCATCGTGAAGGTTTTGGGCTTTTGTTTGATCGATACCTTGTTTCATCCATTCCAAATCTGCTCCTGAACAATAATGTTTTCCTTCACCATAAATAATTAACACCTTAAATGACCTGTCGGCTTTGAGTTTATTTAATAAACAAATAATTTCCTCAATCATGTTTTTATTTAAGGCATTTCTTTTTTGAGGTCTGTTTAAACCTAAAAAACCTATCTGATCTTGAGTATAAAAATTAATGTTTTCCATTATATATTTTATCAATATTGTTTATTGTATTCGTGTTTAACTTCCTAATGGTCAGGCTAACATCTCTTTTTACATTCTGAAAATACCATATGAAGCTGATTCTTCGGCAGGCTTATTTTGGGCAATGGTTAGTCCAATGCTCAAAACCGTTCGGGTATCTGCCGGGTCAATTATCCCGTCATCCCAAAGGCGGCTTGTGGCATAATAAGGCGAAGCTTCTTGTTCAAAGCTCTGCAGTGTTTTTTCACGTAACAGAGCTAATTCATCATCCGGAATAGAGGTGCCACTCGCTTTGGCCCTGTTTTGTTTGACTGTGGTTAGCACATCGGCAGCCTGACTGGGACCCATAACCGAGATACTGGAATGTGGCCAGGAAAATAAGAGGCGAGGCCCAAAAGCACGTCCTCCCATGGCATAATTACCTGCACCGTAACTACCTCCAATCATAATGGTGAAAAAAGGAACAGTGGTATTGGCTAGTGCGTTAACCATTTTGGCTCCATCTTTCACTATTCCTTTCTGTTCATAGTCTTTACCTACCATAAAACCAGTAATATTTTGTAAAAAAACCATAGGGATATGGCGCTTATTACATAGCTGAATAAAATGGGCTCCCTTTTGTGCTGATTCGGAAAATAAGATGCCATTATTGGCCAGTATACCCACTCTAAACCCATTGATGTTACTAAATCCGGTAACCAGTGTTGTTCCATAATCGGGTTTAAACTCATCAAACTCACCGGCATCCGTCAGGTGCTGAATCAACAGTCTGACATCTTTACTTAAGTTTCCGACTTCAGGTATTTCCTTATAAATATCCGAAGGTTTGAATATTGGCTTTGCAGGTTTACTAGTTTTAAAATTTATTTTTTCGGGATGGGGAAGATTCTTAAATATATCTCTGCAGATAGAAATGGCATGATGATCATCATCGGCTAGATGATCGGCAACGCCCGATTTGGAGGTATGCATTTTACCTCCTCCCAGCTCTTCTGCAGAAACATCTTCGCCAGTAGCTGCTTTAACAAGAGGAGGTCCTCCTAAGAATATGGTTCCCTGATTTTTAACAATAATCGTTTCGTCGCTCATTGCGGGAATATAAGCTCCGCCGGCTGTACACGACCCCATGACAATGCTGATTTGCGGTATTCCCTTTGCCGACATGCGTGCCTGGTTATAAAATATGCGGCCAAAACCATCTGTATCTGGAAATACCTGCGCTTGTTCAGGTAGAAATATTCCTCCGGAGTCGACTAAATAGACACAGGCCAGGTTATTTTGTTCTGCAATTTCTTGTGCCCGCAGATGTTTTTTGATGGTTTCCTTTATATAGGTACCCCCCTTACTAGTGGCATCATTGGCAATAATTATTGATTCTCGACCCTGGATTACACCAATGCCTGTTATGATGCCTGCAGAAGCAAAAGAGTTGTTGTATTGGTTATAAGCTGCTAAAGCAGAGAGTTCTATAAAGGGGGTTTGCGGATCAACTAGGAGTTCAATTCTTTCACGAGCCAATAATTTTCCTCTTTTTTTGTGCTTTTCTTTCGCATCTCGGTTTTGATTGTGAACCTCCTGTAATCGTAGTTTTAATGTATTAATCACTTGAGGAGTGGATCTTTCCTCCTCATGTTTTATTTTTGTTTTGCTGTTTGCCATGGTTGATGCAATCGTAAAAATAGTTTCTTGTATTAACCATTGTATGGCAGTTTTGTTTGAGGTCTGGTGATTTATTTTTTAACAAAATGTCATGTATTCGGTAATTTGATCCATTTTTTATGGAAATGATAAATGCTAATTCATCTAATGATAAAAAACAGGGCAATGCATAATTTCTTGTTTCTCATTTTTAATGAACCAGCAAATTGTATTCGTAAGTAGTGATGAATAGGTGCTTGGGGATGGTAAAGTTCAGGTATGGGTTGGATGTAGTAAAAGCTGAAATAAGGGCTGTGATAAGAGCTTGTATGGCGGAGAGAATCAGTAATAGGCTTGAATATAGAAGCCATTGGTATAAATGGATATAAAAAAAGACCGTCGAGGACGGTCTTTTAATAAGGTATATCTTGTATCAAAAAAGCTTAAAAAGCATCGATGATTCCAACAAAGTCTTCAGCTTTTAATGCAGCACCACCAATTAAACCACCGTCAACATCAGCGTTAGCGAAAAGTTCTTTAGCGTTACTTGGCTTACAGCTACCACCGTAAAGGATAGAGCAATTATCAGCTACTTCAGCGCCAAATTTATCAGCAACAACAGAACGGATATAAGCATGAATTTCTTGTGCTTGCTCAGGAGAAGCAACTTTACCTGTTCCAATAGCCCATACTGGTTCGTAAGCTAAAATAATCTTACCGAAATCCTCAGCAGAAAGGTGGAATAAAGCTTCTTCTATTTGCGTTTTAACTACTTGGTTTTGTTTGTTAGCTTCTCTTTCTTCTAGTACTTCTCCAATACAGAAAATAGGAGTTAAACCATTAGCTAAAGCTAAATCAGTTTTTTCTTTAAGAGTTGCATTGGTTTCACCGTAGTACTCTCTTCTTTCAGAGTGACCAAGGATTACATAAGTAGCTCCTGTTGATTTAACCATAGCAGCAGAAATCTCACCGGTATAAGCACCTGATTCCTTATTTGCACAGTTTTGAGCAGCTACACCAATTTTTTTAGCATCCACAGATTTTACTACTTCGGTAATGTGAATGGCAGGCACACCAATAATAACATCACAGTTAGCTGTTTTAGAAGCTAAAATAGTATTTAATTCACTAGCTAAAGCCACACCTTCTTGAAGCGTCTTGTTCATTTTCCAGTTTCCGGCAACAATGTTCTTTCTCATCGTAATAAAAATTTGTAATTATAATTTGTTTTTATAGTTCTTATGCTACAATCATAGCTTTAGGTCTTGTATTAAACAGTTTATGCTTCCTTTTTTTGTAGCATTAATAATGCTGCAAAAAGAGATACTGCTAATACACATAAGGATATGATTAATTTATCTTTTTTGTCAACCAAGGCCTTAACGGAATAGGATACCGGGTTATCAAAAGCCTTGCTATCGGGTATGTCGTTATAGTGCCATTTGCCAATAATGTTGCCATTCTGTACTAATACCAAACCAGGATTTGATCTGACAACTGTTTTAAGCATGGTTTCGTCACCTATTAAGTAATTAAATCCAGCATTGGTGTTAAACTCAAAGCTTGTAATTTCTTCGTTTGATGAAGAAGTTAATAGATAGCTTTTCATGCCTTTTTCATAAAATGTTTTCTGGATTTCTTTTAATTTATCCAGATTTTCACCCCATACTCCTTTGTTAATTTGAGCAGAAACAATTAGGAGGGTAGGCTCTTGATAAGAAGTAATTTCAGGCACCATATTGTTGCCATCATCATCTAACAAAACAAAGTCATGAATAGGTGGTTGATAACCGGTAGTAATGACTTTCGTTTCGCTATCTACAAATACCCAGGTTGAATCATTATATGGATAATCTTTGGTGCCAAATACCTTTTGTTTTCCATCTTTTTCCATAATAAAGGTTGTTTCGTATTCGGGTTGTTCAGCTCCCTCCGGAATACTCATTCCCTCCGGAATATTTACCCCTACTTTATAAGGTCGAAAATCCAATACGGGAAGGTGACTGACGCCGTATTGAGATAAGCCAAGGATGCCACCAAGGAAACCTAACGAGAGTATAAACTGTTTAAGAGGACTTATTTGTGTGGTATAACTTTTTCGTTTGATAAAAAGATAAACGACAGGTATACTAATGATTATATTTTTAAAAAACGTTTGCCAATTGGTTAATTTTATGGCGTCACCAAAACACCCGCAATCACTTACCGGATTGGAAATGGCAATGCCTAAAGTTAATGGCGTAAAAATAGCCATAAACAATAAAGCTAATATCGAAAAAGTTTTTATCCTGAAGCCAAATAAGAGATGTATCCCTGTTAAGAACTCAAGAGTAGCAATAGAAAAAGCCAGAGGCATTACTAAAAACAACAAGCCTTCCATATGAAAGGCACCCAGATAATCACTAAACTTAATAGCAGAACCAACAGGGTCAACGGCTTTTACAAAACCAGAAAAAATAAAAAGTATTCCAACCCCAATACGGCTTAATGTAAAAAATAGCTTATTCATTGTCATTTTTCTTCAATACTATTGTCAGGAAAATCTAATTGAATCATGCCGAAGATCGCGTAATTAATGATATCCATATAATTGGCGTCAATACCCTCCGAGATAATTGTTTGTCCTTGATTATCTTCAATTTGCTTTGTGCGGTGGAGTTTCATAAGTATTAAATCAGTAAATGAGCTGATGCGCATACTTCTCCAGGCTTCATCGTAATCATGATTCTTATCCATCATCAGACTTTTAGCCTTATATAAATTTGCCAAATACATTTCAAGCGCTTTTTCATTATCCATTTCAGGATGATCACAAGGACCCAGCTCTAACTGAATGATAGCCATAGAAGCATAATTAATGATGCCAATAAATTCCGAACGAATATCTTCATCAACTTTAGAAACCCCTTTGGTTTCGATGCTACGGATTCGCTGGGCTTTAATAAATATCTGGTCAGTCATGGACGAAGGACGAAGGATACGCCACGCAGTTCCATAATCTTTCATTTTATTTACAAAAATATCTTTGCAAATAGTAATTACATGTTCAAACTGCTGATCTGTTTTTTGCGACATCGTTGATTTTAATATTGAGCCGTAAAAGTATCAAAAAATCATAAAAATATGATATAAATAAAGATTTATAACGCTATTAATTTCATGGTCTAATCATTTTTTACATGGTTAACTGCCGCTTCAAAAGATTCAAATATGTTTTTATCTCCAATCATTGATGCGATACCATATTTCTGAAAATCGTTTAAAACATCCTGATTTACGCCAGAAAGTATTATGCTAACACCGGAATGCTTTAAGGAATGAATGGTGTCTTTTAAATTATGAATTCCTGTTTGGTCAACAAAGGAAACATGTCTCATTCGCAGGATGATAGTCTTACTTTGAAGGCCTAAACTTTCTATTACCTGGGCATAGGTTTTTGAAGAAGCAAAAAATAATGGGCCGCTAATCTCATAAATACAAACATCATCAGGAATAGAAGAGTAGTCTTCTATTACATCTGTATCAACAATATTGTTGATTCTTTTATCTGCAATATCCGACATCCGTTTCATAAATAAAAGGGCAGATAGCACTACTCCAACTTCAATGGCGATGGTTAAATCTACTAACACCGTTAGAAAAAAGGTTGTAAGTAAAATAATGATATCAAAGGCAGATCCCTTTAAAATAGATACAAACGAACGCCATTCGCTCATGTTATAAGCCACAACAATTAAAATACCGGCCAAACACGACATAGGGATTAGTTTAGCCCATTGTCCAATGAAAACCATGATACACAACAGCGTAATGGCATGGATGATTCCTGCTATTGGGGTACGACCACCATTTTTAATATTTGTTGCTGTACGGGCAATAGCTCCTGTGGCCGGAATACCACCAAAGAAAGGGGTAATAATATTCGCTATTCCCTGGGTAATTAACTCGGTGTTAGAACGGTGCTTGCCACTGATCATACCATCGGCTACAACAGCCGAGAGTAAGGATTCAATACCCCCTAATAAGGCAATGGTAATGGCAGGAGCAATGTACTTGGGTAACATAGTTAATTCGACAGAAGGAACCTGGAATGAAAATTTATTGGGAATATCTCCAAAAAAAGTTTCAATGGTTGTCACAGGAATATCGAATGCCTGCACTGCAATGGTCATAAGCATAATAGCTATAAATGAACCAGGTACTTTTTTTACAAGATGCTTTGAATAAACGCTTATCAATATGGTAAGGCCAGTTATTAAAATAGCATATAGGTTAACTTGACTAATATTTGATAGATAAACCGACCATTTTTCAATAAAACCGGAGGGTACTTTGGGTATGTCCATTCCAAAGGCATCTTTTATCTGAGTTGAAAAAATAACCAATGCTATACCACTGGTAAATCCAACGATTAGGGGATGGGGGAAATATTTAAGTAGTGTACCCAGTTTTAACAAACCAAATATAATTAAAAATACCCCGGCCATTATGGTTGATATGATTAATCCATCAATGCCATATTGTTGTAAAATGCCATAAACAATGATAATAAAGGCACCTGTGGGGCCGCCAATTTGAACACGACTTCCTCCCAGTAATGAGATAATAAAGCCAGCAACAATAGCTGTAATTAATCCCTTTTCGGGTGATACACCGGAAGCTACGGCAAAAGCAATGGCTAAGGGTAAGGCTACTATTCCAACAACAACACCTGCCATAATATCTGAGGTGATTTGTTTTTTGCTAATGCCTGCTTTTAATAAAGTAAATAATTTAGGTTTAAAAATATTGTTCATCATGTGTGATATATTGTTTGTTTATTAGTGTATAGCTAAAATCATTAAAGATGATTCAGCTATTCATCTGAATGTTATTTTTTCGATAGGTACAAATAGGAATTTAGCATGCCATGATGCTAAACAAATGATGGGAATTACTTATGCGGTAGAATGCATTGTAGTACTATACACAGCTAAAATATTTTTCGCAAATGTATGTAAATATGACTATTGTTGTTCTTTGTTAAAAAGGATTTAATACTATTTAACGTTAGAGAAGAGTGTTTTGGGGTTCTCTATCACTCATATATCATGCTTGTATAATAGCAATAAGGATGAAGCTTATTTTATGAAAGTAGTTTACAACTAAATCCTATCGCATAGCCATTAGTTTGTTGATTTAGTAGTATTTGACTGTTGGTAAGTGAAAGCGTTTAAGCGGGCATTTTTCTTTATAAGCTGTTGCTATAATTGAATAGTTAAACGCTTTTTATAACGATGGTATAATGAAGTGAGCTATATCTTTGTTTCAATTGAAAAGCTCAACCATTAGTATTTCAAAATCCTTTGGAACAGGTTATCGGTATTATATGAATATTAAATTAGGCTTATTTCAATTTTAAAGTGGTAATTTGTTTCAGTAAGGTGATTTTACATCGATCAGCGTTTTTAAATAGCCGGTTTTTATGTCAAACATCCATCCGTGTAAAAATAAATCCTGATTTCTTTTCCAGGCATGTTGCACAATAGAAGTGGAGGATAGTTTCTCAATTTGCCGTTCTACATTTATCTCTGAAAGTTTGTTCAGTCTGTCTTCTTCATTATCTATTTGGCTAAGTATTTCTTTGTTTTTTTTGTAAACATCTTTAATACTCGAAAGCCAATCTCCCAAATATTCATCGCTATTATTGTCTACTGCAGCAGCAATGCCGCCACATCCATAATGACCACATACTACAATATGTCGTACCTTTAAATAGTCAACAGCATACTTAATTACACTCATCACATTAGAGTCATGGGTAATTACCTGGTTGGCTATATTACGATGTACAAATATCTCTCCGGGCTCGGTATGCGTAAAACCTGCAGCCGGCACTCTGCTGTCGGAGCATCCAATCCACAAATAAAGAGGCGACTGTCCTAATGCCAGCTTTTTGAAATAATCCTTATCTGTACTGGTTTTTTCTTTTACCCAGTCTTTATTAGCCGATAAAATTTGATCGAGAGATCTCATATGTTTTTGTTAAATAAGATAAATCTGTTTTATAACAAAGGTAAAATAAAAAATGTTTATTGATGTTTTGATAAAAGTTGGTATCCTTTCTTAACATTTATTCATTTGGTGTCTGTTTATAATAGTATGAATAAATATAGGGTTCTATAGGTTTTAAAGTTCATGAGGGCTTGTAATTAGCCTTCATGAAAAGGCCTTAAGAAAAATAGTAAGTGAAGCTAAAAGAATAAGAAAAGCTATTTGAGGTTTATTTAGAACTTGTAGGGATTTGATGATCAAATTCACAAAGTTCTTTAGGGGAAAAGTTCTATTGTTTTAGCGAAAAGCACTGTTTGTTAGTTGTTAAATGAAAACAAATAAAGTTGGAATAAAAGACATCTTTGTTCAAACTATGGAATAAATTGTCAAACAGAAGTATTTGTTTAACAATGTGCCATTCTATACCTAACTTAGCAGGCTTTAATAAGAGTAAGAACAAAGAATTACCATTTTATGATTAAAAAAGAAAATACACTTCATCATTTTCATATTCCAGTAATGGGAACCGGTTATACTGCCGATTCACCTATAAAAATAGCCCATTATGGTATTAGTTCTGTTGTGCCATTAGCCGATCATTATCTATTGGAACAACTACGTGAGATGTATAGCAAACAAAATAACAAAGATTATATACCAGAAGATCTTTCTAAACCAGAGGCCAGAGCACTATGTATTCAAAAGTATCTGGATCTAATGCAGGACCTGGTTTGTGAAAAGTTTGAAGCACTTAAAAAATCAGATTTTGAGGCAGAGGATTCTGAGATAACTAAATATTTTCAGTTGTTACCCGATACAAGTTCTGCTAAGTTAGCATACCTCAATATGCAGGACAAGAAAGGTAAGGATAGAGAGTTATTGCAAGCAGAGTTAAGAGAAATGATACGTCCGGGGAATATTGATGTTAACATCATGACTAAGCTGGATGGTGTTAATTTTGATGAGTATAATGAACCCTTACCAACAGAGTATAATGATGCTCATGCCGCACTAAAAGGCTTTGCCAATAGTAAAGTAAATGCTTCGGTAGTGCTATCTGCTGGTTTAAATCCACGCTTATATGGCTATATGGCTACGTTTGATGATTTTTTTCCTAATAAGAATGGAGAATTAAGCAAGCGCATTGTTTTAAAAGTAAGCGATTACAGATCGGCGATGATACAAGGTCGTTTTTTGGCTAAAAAGGGTTTGTGGGTTTCTGAATTCAGAATTGAATCGGGCTTAAACTGCGGAGGACATGCCTTTGCTTCTGATGGTTTTTTGTTGGGACCTATTTTGAAGGAATTTAATGAAAATAGAAGTAAACTGGCAGATATGTTATTTGCTAGCTATGCTGATGCATTACAACAAAAAGGAATACAAATAGAGCATCCTTACCCTATTCATTATACGGTGCAAGGTGGGGTTGGAGATGCTGATGAGCAAAAAATGTTTATCGATCATTATCACATGGAATCTGTAGGATGGGGTTCGCCTTTTATGCTGGTTCCTGAGGCAACAACGGTTGATGATTTTACCCTTAACCTTTTAAAAGAGGGAAAAGAAGAGGATTTTTACTTAAGTGATATTTCTCCCTTGGGAGTTCCTTTTAACTCTATTAGGGGTAACTGGGCTGATATTGAAAAACAAAAACGTATTGAGGCTGGTAAACCAGGTGCTTCTTGCTTAAAGAAATTTTTACAGTTCAATACCGAATTTACAAAATACCCTATTTGTACGGCATCTGTTCAATATCAAAAAACTAAAATAAAAGAACTTAAGAAAGCGATACTCAACCCCGAAGAACTTAAACAGAAAATTGATAAGTTGGTTGAAAAGGCTTGTTTATGTGTGGGTTTGGGCAATAGCGTTGTTGATAAATATAAGTTTGAAATGTCCAAAGGGAATCATGGTGTAGTGGTTTGTCCCGGTCCTAATTTGGCTTATTTTAATAAAATTTCATCTTTAAGTGAAATGGTGGATTTTATTTATAATAAGACCCATAGTTTATTTAATGCCAAAAGACCTAATGTGTTTGTGAAGGAATTGAAAATTTATATGGATTACCTTCAAAATAAAATGGATCAATGTAAAGATGAATATTCATCTGCTGAAATTAAATATTTTACCACGTTTAAATCTAATCTACAGGATGGTATCTCTTATTATAAAGATTTATTTTCTAAGGGAGATGATATCTTTAATGATATGAAAGAAAGGGTATTGAATGATTTAGAGAGTTATAAGGCGGAACTAGAAGCCATACTGCTTCCTCAGGTTGCCAAGCAATAGCACTTTAATCAGGAAATTAGTGTTGATTTAATTATCCGATGAAAAAATAACCTTATTATCCATCATCAATGCCTATAGTAAGCTAGGATAAGTGTAGGTTTTAAATAATATACAATGCTTCAGCTGTTTTTTAATAGCTGAAGCATTTTTTTATGACCTGACATGGTGTGTAATATTTAAATGTATTTTGTTGCGTACAATTAGTCACTAGCTCTTACTTTCTTTTCTTCAACGATAGTTTGATAGGGTTTAAAACCGGCTTTTAGATAGGTTTTTAGTGCGTTAGGATGATCCAGATCGCAGGTGTTGAGCTGTATCCATTCGGGTTGAAAGCTCCAGGCTCTTTCTATTGTTTTGCGAAGTAGGTAATGTCCATAACCTTTGCCTACAAAATCAGGAATTAATCCAAAATATAATAGTTCAACAAACTTATCATTGATTACCATTTCGCAGTAGCCGGCATATGTATGGTGTATATTGAAAGAATATATATGAGTAGTTGGCGCATTAATCTTATGATATAATATGTTGTCATCCATTAAAATGCGGTCGAGCCAGTTTAGTTTTTCACCTACGCTGGCATATAGCGCTCTGTATTTATCCACAGCAAGGGGTTGAGATACTTTTTGTAAGGAGATGCCTGGTCTTTCACTCAATTTCTCTTCTGGTGGCGTATCCATCTTTAAGAATGTAATGGTTGATTTTACTGTTTTGTAAAGCATAAAATGACTATTAATTTCATACAATTTTATTGAATAGCCTGTGTTAAATCAAAAACGAAGTGTTTTTAATTACTACACCAAGGAGTTTGTTTGAGAATAAAAATGCCTTATACAATAGCTATATTTCAATTATTCACCGTATAATCGTTTAAAATGTGGTGATGTAATTTACCTAAGGCTATTTTTTTTCTTCAATCTTTAATTCATAATAGCTTGTTTCAGGATCTATTGCACGTGTAAAGTGCAGCTTTTTGTTGTTAAGAAGTACAAGCTCTGCTGTTGTGTAAATAATATTCCCGTCCTCTAAATGACCCCCAATAGTGGTGCCAGTGCTATCTGATACAGAGATATGGATATGGTTGTTCAAACCCATGTCTGCAAATGTTCCTGTAAGCGAAACAATTTCGAAATGACCTTTGAGGTGTAAAACGTTTTTCTGATTGGCAGGTCGTATGCTGAGCTCATGTAAACTTCCCACGCAGGTAGAAATGGATGCTGAATGCAATTGCTTATCCTTAACAAATTGCGCTATTTCTTGTTTTAAATCCATTCCAGGACTTAATCTAAGAGCATAGGTTTCTATATTACTTTGCTCACAAGAAACCAAACTAAAGAGAAGAATAATAAGAAGATAAATATTCAGTTTTAACATGTATAAGTTTGCTTTTAAAAGGCGTAAAAATAGAAATTATAAAACATAAAACGATTGGTGTCGGTGCAATTTTATTCGGCATTGGTGGTTTGTGTTTAAGTATATGGATTCTATTTCAAGTCTTTTTTTTACTCGTGAGCGAGGAAATGCGCACCATCGTCAATCACATACATGAAAAAGATGAAATTTGATGAGTTAGTTTTTTTAAAAAAAAGTAAGGAGGGAGTTATTGATAGACTATATTTAGGGTTCGGATTTTAAAAGCTGTTTTTTGTATAATTAATTTGCTTTTTTTCAGGATAAATACATGATTTTTGAAATACATTTAATAATTTGTATTTTCATAAGTATACTATCAAATACTTTAAAATTAAGATTATGGTAAAATATACGAAAGAAGAATTAAATCAATGGTTACATAAAGAAGTGGAAATTGTGTTAGGAGAGGAGGAGGAGGAAGATACCTTTTCGTTTAAAGGTAAGATTGTAAGTTTTAACATGGAGAATGAGAATGGTGATTTTTGCTTTTATACAGACCATGGTGCTATTAAAAAATTTAATTTTTCAAATCTAAAAAACATTAAGGTGTTGTAGTATAGGGTTTTATAATGCATTAAATATTAGTGCTTTATGGTAAAGCTATTGGCTATGCAGAGTGTAATTGAGAAGAGATCAGGATTATTTAGTAAGGCAAATACGAGAATTATATATTTTAAAAGACGAATGAAGGATACCTATAAATAGCTCAACGCCTCGGATCTTAATTATTTCTCTATTGGATTTATCTTTAGCAACTCGTCCAGATTTTTTTTAATTACTTCTTCTTTTAAGCCGGTTCCTATAAACACTATTTTGCTTTCTCTTATTTCGTTTTCGTCCCATTTACTCCCTTGTGATGTATAATAATTATCACCTACCGATTGTAATATCACCTTGCTATCCATAGCGTGAATGTTTAATATTGCTTTTATCCTCAGTACCTTATCGCCATTGCTGTTCAAAAACTCCTCAAAAAACCGCGACATGCTCTCTATTTCAAAGTAACCGGGTAGGGTATAACTCAATGTTTGTATTTCGTGGGCATGGCCATTGTTAGAATTTACATAAGTTAGATTGGTGTAATTGATTAGGTCTTGTTCAATTTTTGAGGGGCTGAAACTTCCGCTGTTTAATATCCGAATATTCTCTACCTTAGCATGAGTGGTCTTTTCAATTCTTGCGATTGGGTTGATGGAGATAAGCTTTTGTTTTAGTTTCTCCATTTCTCCGTTAGCTAATAAGTCGCATTTGTTAATGATTATAATATCGGATTTGGCTATCTGACTGCGTACTTCGTTAAAATTGGTAAGTCGTTTTAAAAACGAACCTGCATCTACCAGAGCAACAACAGCATCCAAGCTAAAATACCGCTGAACACGAGCTCCCGAGAATAGATTTATTATCTGTCCCGAATCGGCCATACCCGTTGCTTCAATAAGCAAATGATCATATTTTGTGCCCGATAAAATCACACTGTTGAGCACGGTACCCAGTTCGGTGCTTAGTGAACAACAAATACATCCTCCGGTCAATTCAAATACACTGCTTTTTGCGTTTCCGTGTATTAATCGGCTATCAATATTGATATTACCGGCTTCGTTTTCGATAATTAGAAAATTGGTATTTTTATGATTGCGGAGTATTTCGTTTAGCAGAGTTGTTTTACCGGCTCCTAAAAACCCTGTGATTATAGTGACGGGGATCTGTTTTTTTTGCATGTTTCTTATTTGCACTTATTACCATATCCTTTAAAAAGGAGTTTTGTTTACTAGCCTGTTTTTCAGGTAGCAATTGTGCAAATATAATACAGGAGTAATGTTGATGCAAATGTAAAAAGTCTCCTTATTGAGATTCCGGAAGAAGGAAGATAATGAAAGCCTCTCATTGTTATTTAGGGCTGGCTTTGTTTACTGTGTTATACACATGTGAATCCTACGTATTCGTTGATGTAATGATTATTTGAAATCTTTAGATTTTTTTAATAAAAACCTGAGTAGGGTATTGTCAAATTAAATAATCAAGCTCTTCACCAACCATAATCCTTTATTTTATTCGATATAGGGAATAATAAGCATGAAAAAAGGGACTATCCTATTGGTTTAGTCCCTTTTTTAATTCCTGATTTTATTATCTATTTAATAATAAAACAATATTGCGGAGAGGGGGGGATTCGAACCCCCGGTACCCTCACGGGTACACACGCTTTCCAGGCGTGCACAATCGGCCACTCTGTCACCTCTCCAGTATATTAAAATAAATTCCTCTCGTTATTGGAATTTCACCCGCACGGATTGAGAGGCTCGAACTCCCGACCCTTGGTTTTGGAGACCAATGCTCTACCAACTGAGCTAAATCCGTGTTTGCTTTTTCCTAAGCGCATGCAAAAGTAAAATTAAATTTTACATTAACATACATATACTGTTAAAAAAATAATGCTTAATGCTAAAAGTACTGGCTTTCAATGGGCTTTTTTTTATCTTTGCGTGAAATGTAATGAGCAGGTAAATTTTGTATATTGCATACCAAATAATGATTCATTATAGTATAATTATTTAAGACACAACACATAATAGCAATAAAACAAGCATAGTGACTTATTTCGTATGAGTGAGGATGGTTTTGTTCGCTTTAGCGGATAGGTAATGATGTGAGTGATATGCTACTTCAAAACAAAAAAATAACGCATGAAATTATTTAAACTTACGGTTGGTGTACTTTTTTTAAGTGCTTTTTTTTATAGCTGTAGCCCATTAAAACAATTAGAATCAGCTCAATCAGAGGCTGAATTGAGCTATAGCAGCGGAAACTATACACAAGCGTATACACAGCTAAGTTCTCTGATTACTAAATACAAACAAAGTAATGTAAATGTTCCTTATGGTTTATTGTTAAAGGCTGCACAAAGTGCTACTGAAATAAATAATAGCGAAGGTGCATTGACTTATTTTAAACAGGCCTTAAGTGATTCTGTTACCTTAGTTGCCGTAAAAGGCTTAATCAACAACTTAAATGAAGCAGAAAAATATAAGCAAGAAGAGGCAGCTTTAAGTACCTATGCCGATTTTTTAAAACAAAGTGGAGAAGAGAACTATTTATTTGAAGGACAGTTTCAAAATAATGTGAATAATGCCAATCAGGATAAGATTATTTCTTCCTATAAAAAGCTTACTAATCCTACTGAACATCAAGCTATGATTTATATTAAAGCAGTGGAAGGCTTGGGTAGAAAAAAAGAAGCAGTAGATTTTTGTAATGCTTTAGTTAAAGAAAATCCTGAGTATCTGGAAGCCAGAGAATGGAAGGCGCTTTATTATTATAATGTAGCGGAAGATTGGTATCAAAGCGAAATGGATAAGTATAATAAGGATAAAAATTATACGGCTTATGTTTATCTGAAAAGAGAATTGAAAAAAATTTCAGCTAAATACCATATTTCAAAAACAGAATGGGAAGCTTTGCATAAAGCTAATCCAGAATCAACAAAATATATTAAATATTTGAAGAATACTTATCTGCGTTTGGATATGAAAAATGAAGCCGCAGCAATGGATAAACTATTAAATTAGTGACCGGTATTCTGTAAGTAGATTTCAATCATCTGAAAAATTTTAACTAAGAGCTATAGGCTAATCGGTTTAAGTTAAAATAATAAACAAAACACAAAGTAAAGGGTTAAACATCAATATTATAATTTATTAATTATTTGAGAAATGAGTAAAGCAATTGTTCAAAACGATTTTCAGTTCCCAAAGCAAAAGGGACATTATGTTGGAAAAGTCAGAGATGTATATAATATCGACGACCAGTATCTGGTAATGGTGGTATCTGACAGGATTTCAGCTTTTGATGTGGTATTGCCCGAAGGAGTGCCTTTTAAAGGACAGGTTTTGAACCAGATTGCAGAGAAATTTTTGGATGCAACAGCAGATATTGTTCCAAACTGGAAAATTGCGACTCCAGACCCAATGGTTACTGTAGGCCATATGTGCGAACCCTTTAAAGTGGAGATGGTGATTCGTGGATACCTGACAGGTCATGCCTGGAGAGAATATAAAGCCGGCAAGAGGATGTTATGTGGAATGCCAATGCCGGAAGGTATGGTGGAGAATCAGAAGTTTGAGAAGCCAATCATTACCCCAACGACCAAAGCCGATGTGGGTCACGATGAAGATATCTCGCGTGAAGAAATATTGGCACAGGGTATAGTTGCTGAGGAAGATTATAAGATGCTGGAAAAATATACGACTGAGTTATTCCAGCGAGGAACTGAGATAGCTGCTGATAAAGGATTGATACTGGTAGATACTAAGTACGAGTTCGGTAAAAAAGACGGTAAAATTTATCTGATTGACGAAATTCATACACCAGACTCGTCCCGTTATTTTTATACCGAAGGATATCAGGAGAGATTAGACAAGGGGGAAGCGCAAAAGCAACTATCTAAAGAGTTTGTGCGTCAGTGGTTAATTCAAAATGGTTTCCAAGGTAAAGATGGACAGCAAATACCTGAAATGACTAAGGATTATGTAAATTCAGTTTCTGAAAGATATATAGAACTTTATGAGCAGATTACAGGCGATCAGTTTGAAAAAGCAGAAGGAGGCGATGTGGCTGCCCGTATCGAAAAAAATGTAAACATTTATTTAGCTAGCTTAAAGCACTAAGTAGCAAAGTATACAAAGGAGCACCAAGTTTTTCTTGATGCTCCTTTTTTATAGCTGGTAAAATTAATTTTTAAAATCATATAAATCGGCTCTCCTCTTTGGCAAGGAGGGTCTGATCCAAATAATCGCTAAGTAGCTTGTCAAAGGCGAGGCAAGGTGGGTTAATCCGTTTTTTATTTCTTCTTTTTTATATTACTGACATTTCATATATCCATAAATGATATTATTTACCACTCCTTTATAAATATTTACGTTCGTTTTAGCCTGTGTAAATTAAATTAAGCGCACCTGTTGTTTTTATCATTCGAATTTGCTTCCTTTATGACAAATAAACCACATGCACCTATTATAATGGATGTAAGCATAACATTAAAAGCCATAACACAAGGCGACGAAGTAATCCTTCACTTAAAAGATAACGAAGGACACGAACATGACAAAACAATTACTTCTGAGGTAACTGCCGGAGGTAAAGTAACCTGGAAATTAGCACCAAACAGTAATATTCAGGAAATAGTAAAAATCTATCCCAAAGACGGTAGTCAGAATATCTTTTCTACTAAACCACATGCTGTAGAAGGTTCTACC
>JBFHKL010000011.1:0-30831 GCA_041595375.1 Saccharicrinis sp. | reverse complement strand
TTTTGTAATGCAAGTAGATGATGTGGTTGGTCAAATCAGAGCAGAGCTGAAAGAACAAGGGATTTCCGAAAATACACTTTTGGTGTTTACCAGTGATAATGGCTGTTCGCCAAAGGCCAATTTTGATGAGCTGGCTAAAGTTGATCATGACCCAAGTTATACCTTTAGGGGAACAAAAGCCGATATTTTTGAGGGGGGGCATCATGTGCCATTTATCATTGAATGGCCTGCTAAAGGTTTAAAGAACTCAAGTTCAGACAAGATTATTTGTACTACTGATTTTTTTGCTACCTGTGCCGAATTAAGCGGATACCAAATACAGGATACAGAAGGGGAAGACAGTTACAGTTTCTTATCGCTTATGATAGGTGAAAACAATGACGATATCCGCGAATACATCGTTCATCACTCAGTAAATGGTTCGTTTGCTATTAGGCAGGGTGACTGGAAATTATGTTTTTGTCCGGGATCGGGTGGATGGAGTTATCCCGTACCGCAGGATATAATAAATCAAAATATGGAGTTACCCCCTATGCAGTTATACAATCTAAAAGAGGATATTGGTGAAACACAAAACCTGATAGCAGAATATCCGGAGAAAGCTGCCGCCTTAAAAGCCGCGCTTAAAAAAATTATTTTGGATGGCAGAAGTACAAAAGGCGCAAAACAGACGAATGATGGAATGTAAGGCTGGTGGCAAATTAAATCGATTGTTAACTAGAAAAATGAGGAATAGAAGATTGAGATGAAGAGATTGCTGTTTGTAAACAATCATCCCTTTTTGTGAACAGGAGTATTTAATCTCTATTCAGTAAAGTACTTAGCGAGGTCTTTTTTCGCTGTTGCGCGATTGTATCGCGTTGTACATTTAACTTATTGCAAGATAGTATCATGCAATAAAAGGAAATGGATAACAAAAGCTGCATTTAGTAATAAGTGCGGCTTTTTTTATGCTTTAAAACTTCGCTTTACCATCGAGCAAGTCTTTCATCCTTTTTTTAGTCAGCATAGAATTAATAATCTTAATTAATGCGTTTTTATCATTTTCACCCAGTTGGCTAATCAATGCCAGTTGTTCGTTTATATTGTGGTTTTGAATCTCTATCACGATATTTCCGTTATCGTTTAAAAGGTTTGTCTACAGAGGTTTGTGTTTTAAATTAAAAAATATTTCAGAGCTCTGATTTTAAAAGTTGTTCTCGAAATTCTTTGGGGGTCAGTCCAAATTGACCCTTAAATAATTTTGAAAAATGCGAATGGGTATTGAATCCTGTTTCGGCCATCACATCAGATACTCTAACTGTTGGATTCTTTTCAAAGATTAGTTTGGCCTTTTTTAATCGGTATTGTGTAATAAATTGGCCAACAGATTCTCCTGTGAGTGCTTTTATTTTGCGATTAAATTGCATGTAGCTATAGGCTAATTCTTGTGCCACATGTTCTACTTTGAGTTCCGAGTTAGAGATGTTGGCATCCACAAACGCAACAAATTTGTTGAGCAATTTATCGTCGTGAGAAGTAGTTTCAATACGATCTGATACATAAGCGTATTTTTGTTTGTAAATTTCCTGTAATTTCCTACGCGATTCAAGCAGGTTATTAATCTGTGCCATTAAATGATCTGCCCTGAATGGCTTTGTCATATAAGCATCTGCGCCTGTCGAAATTCCTTCAATCTGCTCATCTAATGTGTCTTTTGCCGTTAATAGTATTAAGGGTATATGGCAAGTTTTTGAGTCCTTTTTTAATAAGGCACATAACTTATTTCCATCCATCTGAGGCATCATCACATCACTGATAATAATATCAGGAATATATTTTTTAGCTGATTCATAACCTTCTACGCCGTTAATGGCTTTAATGATATGAAAATGTTTATGAAAAATATCACCGATAAATCCAAGCATATCCAAATTATCTTCTACAACAAGGATAGTTTGGTGCTTATCATCAAATATCTCTAAGTCTTTATTGTCTGCACTGTGTAGGTGACGTACTGTATTATTTTTTTCATCAGAAATAGTTGCAAAAAGAGTATTGTTCAGCGGAAGAGTAAAAACAAACTCTGCATTTTCTCCATACTTACCAATCTCATTAACCGTTCCATTATGCAATTCAATAAAATCCTTAGTCATCGAAAGTCCAATACCTGCTCCGGATGATGTATGATCAAGCTGATAAAATCGATTAAAAATTCGTTGTTTTTCTGCAGCAGGAATCCCTTTCCCGTCGTTTAGGATACTAAAGATAAAGGTATCCATATCTTCATTAATCATGGTTTTAACGATCACTTTACCCCCTTTAGTGGCATATTTGCAAACATTCGAAATTAGATTGAATAGTACTTTTTCTATTTTATCGTAATCAAACCATAATTCTATTTTTTCAACCGGATGTATAAAATTCACCTCTAGTTGAGCCTCCTGAAATCCATATTCACATGCGGTTAATACATCTTGAATCAATTCAATAATATCTGTTCTTTGCAGGTTAGCCTTTATTTTGTTCTGCTCTAATTTTCTGAAATCAAGTATTTGATTAATTAAACGTTGTAAGCGTAGTGCATTTCTTAACACTAAGGACAAGGTTTTTGTGTCCTTTTTTTTATTTTTTGCGTCGACTAACAGGCTCTCAACAGGCCCAATTATTAACGACAAAGGAGTTTTTAGCTCGTGCGATATATTGGTAAAAAAGCGTTGTTTCATATCAAACAGCTCTTTGTCTTGTTGTTTCGCTAAACCTTCTAGTTTTAACGATTGTTTGAGTTGCGAGAGATTATTCAGATATTTGTATACAATAAATAATAATCCCAAAAAGGATAAGCTAAAGAGAAATCTGGCTAACCATGTTGAATACCAGGGAGGTAGCACGCGAATATGTAATTCCCGAATCTCCGCACTTTCAACCTTATCTGAATTTAAGGCTTTTAACTGGAATATATAATTTCCATGGTGTAATCTTGGGTAATGTACATAGTTTTGAGTAGCAGAAGTATTTATCCAATGGTCATCTACTCCTTTTAATTTATATTTAAAAGAGTTGTTTTCAGGAGATGAATAATGCAATGCCGCGAACTCAATAGTAAAATTGTTATAGTTGTGAGGTATAGTGATTTGACTTAATGATTTCAGCGATTTTGGTAAAATTAATGTTCCTCCTATTTCTTCACCCACCTTTACAGGCTCATTTAAAATCTTTAATCCGCTTAGGGCTACCTTAGCTGGAATATCGTTAATGGATATTTTGTCAGGGTAGAAGGCTATGATGCCATTGTTACCAGCAAAAAATAATTGTCCGTCTTTCGTTTTTGCTCCGCCCTTTATATTGAATTTACTTATTCCTTCAGACATAGGATAAGCATAGGGAATGTAGGTATTAGTTTGTGTATTGTATTTTATTATTCCATTATTAGAGCTAATCCATAAATTGTTTTTATCATCTGCCAGTATATCAAAAATGGAGCTGACAGGTAGGTTTATCTGGTTTTTTCTATTTTGAAAACCAACAATATCTCCATTTTTAAACATGATTTTATTCAATCCTCCATTATAGGTGCCAATCCATATTTGTCCGTTATTATCCTTACAAATAGATGTAACCCTGGAGTGACTTAGTGACAGTTTATTATCAGGTTCGTAAAAATAATGATGAAGATATATGGTATCCTTATCTTCTTTTGTTTTAAATAAACCATGGTTCATGGCAATAAAAGTTCCTAAACTATCGAGGCAAAGAATTTGATTTACTCTTTCGTTTAATGACGCTCCATTATATGCTTTAATGGGAACTTGAGAACAATTGCCTGATAACAGGTTCTGAAGGTCATTTTTATAATCAACACATAATAAGCTGTTGGCCCCTCCAATCCACAGTCTCTTTTTATCATCAACTTCAAAATTGAAAATGGGAATGTTTTTAATCATTTTTTGCAGATTACTATGTAAGGGTAGAGTTGAAATTTGATCATCATCTAAATTATAGAAGAGGATTGTATTACCAGCCCCAATAATTACATAATTATCCAGTTGGAATAAGGCATACCTCATAATATCTTTTTTGTAGATAAGTTCAAATTTTAATTTAGAGATATGAGTTTCCGTTAAGTTATTGATGGAGCGGTTTAATTCACCTTGCAATGTGCCTGCCCATAAGTGACCTAAGGAATCTATTAAAACCGGATTAATATAATCATGCGAAAGAGATGTTTTAATTTGAGGAGTATGTTTGATGTTGAAGAAAGGTTTACGTTTAGTATCAATTTTTGTAATGCCTCCCTGTCCTTTACCAATCCATATTACACCTGTATTATCTTCATGCAAACAGAATAAGGTATTCCACTTTAAACTATTTTTTTTGTCGTTTTGCTGGTAGTTATTTATCGTGTTAGTGAGTGTATTAATCTCAAACAATCCATTTCCAACAGTTGCAACATAAATGTTTTTATTTGTCGACACTACAACATCTGCTACATTATTCATCTCCAGAGAAGCTTCTTCGTGAGAACCAGGAATGGACAAAGTCTTTAGTTCCTTATTTTTTAATAGCTGCATATGACGAACACCTTCTCTAAATCCTACCCAAAAATCAGCATTAAAACCTCTGGCAATAGTACGGCAGATTAAATTTCTGTTTGAATAGGATATGATTTTTATTACATTTCGTTGTAGGTCATAGCTTGCCACTCCAATACCTCCATGTTCTGCAGCAATAAAAAATAAGGAATCACTAATGTGATAAAGCATATTTATGTTCTCCTGGTATGGAAAGAAATCATGATTTGTGATGACCACATCCTTAATATCATTGTTTTCTGAAAGACACAAAATGCCCGAAGACGAGGTGATTAGTATATCTTTAGAACTAGTTAGACAAAAGGAAGAACGATGATTAATAGCATGATGAGGAATGCTTTGAAATAGATCTTCACGCTGATTATATTTACATAGCCCCTCAGATGTAATCGCCAAAATATCATTATTTTCATCTACACTCAATCTAAACACCTTATCGCAAGGTGTTAAATGAAGCTTATCGTAAAAATTTTCATAAGCAACAGTATGAATACCATCATAGCGAACCAGCCCTTTGTGAGTCGCTAACCACAGAAAACCATTTTTGTCTTGTACAATATCAAATATACCATCTTCATAAATTCCTTCATGCTTTATCTGTTCAAAAAAGACTTCTTGGCTATAGAGTTGAACCTGTTTGGTCAATACTGAAGCCAATATAAATAAGAAGAGAAAGGAGGATTTAAAGGTCATTTAAAAAGAATTTACTTTTATGAATAATCAAGATCCTAAAATTAGGAATATTTTCATTTAGAGATAAATCTATTGAGGGATCATTTACGTTTAAAAAGTTAATGTTTACTTAGTCAGGGAGTTGGAGGTGAGTGGCGTTTGAATTGTTACAATATTTGCAGTTTTTGTTAGAATACAGGTAATAGTTATCGCGTATGAAATGTAGTATTGTATTCATTTTATTTATTAAACTTAAGAGATAATGCCGAGGTTTCCGATTCTCATTTTATGTATACTTTTTGTTTCTCTTGGTGCTTGGACCAACAAGAATGAAAAAGATCAACCCAATATAGTTTTTATAGTAGTTGATGATTTGGGTTATTCCGATGTTGGGTATATGCACCAAAAAACAGAAATTCAAACACCCAATATAGATCAGCTTGCCAAAAACGGAATGGTTTTTAGCGATGCTTATGCTGCAGCTCCGGTGTGTTCTCCAACACGTGCTAGTATGATGACAGGGAAATATCCTGCCACATTAAAACTAACATGCCACATACCTGGTATGGGCATGGAAAAGTATTTGAAGAAGCTTAGTGAAGGGAAAAAAAGAAAAGAGGCTTATTTTCTGGACCATCTGCCCACAGAGGAAGTGACCTTTGCTGAAGTATTAAAACAACAAGGGTATGCAACGGCCTATATTGGTAAATGGCATTTGGGAGGAGAGGGTTCTGCATACTCAAAAAATGGTATTGTAAATAGTGCCTACCATCCCGATAAACAAGGGTTTGATATAAATATTGGTGGTTGTGCTTATGGTCAGCCTAAAAGTTATTTTGATCCTTACCGAAACGGAACGATTACAGATCTAAAATAATGAGAATATTTAACCGATAGGATGGGAGATGAGTCAGTAATGTTTATTGAGCAAAATAAAGAAAAGCCTTTCTTTTTAAATCTGGCAACATATACAGTGCATACTCCTTTGGCTGCTCCTATTGAGAATGTTGAAAAGTATAATGGCAATAAATATTTTGCTATGATTGAAAAGCTTGACCACAATGTAGGGAAGGTGATGGATAAATTGGCAGAACTGAAATTGCTGGAAAATACAGTCGTTATTTTTTATTCTGACAATGGCGGTTTATGGGGAAATCCTCCGTTAAAGGGAAAAAAAGGTACTTTAAATGAAGGAGGAATAAGAGTTCCGCTAATTGTTAGCTATCCTCAAAAAATAAAGGCGGGAAGTAATTGTGATGTCCCGGTAACTTCGGTCGACTTCTTTCCAACATTTTTAGAGCTGGCAGGAGTATCTCCATCAAATTACCCGGAGGTAGAAGGTGAGAGCTTGCTTCCTTTATTGCGTAAGAAAAAAGGTTTTCCGAATAGGGCAATTTACTGGCATTTCCCGCATCACCGCAAAGAGGGGCTTTCGATGGGAGCAGCCATCCGTGAAGGCGATTGGAAGTTAATCAAAGAGTTTGAATCGGAAGAATTGTACCTCTATAATTTAAAAGAAGACCTCGGAGAAGAAAACAATCTTAGTGAGGAATATCCAGAAAAAACCAACTACCTTTTAACAAAGTTGGAAAGATGGCAACAAAAAGTTGATGCAGAGATGCCGCAATCAAATGAAGAATATGTACCGTTACAAGCTGCAACCAAAATAAACAAATAATTATGTTTCAAAAATACCTACTATATATAGTCTTGATTATCAGTCTTGCTTCGTGCAAAAAAGAGCTAAGCAAATTCATCATTTCTTCTCCGGATGGAAATATATCCCTTAAGATTGAACTAGTAGATAATCAATTAAATTATCAGGTAAATCAGGAAGGAAAAGAAATGCTCGGTAAGGCTGGGTTGGAAATATTCCCCAATGCAGTTCTCACCATCTTGGATGCTGTTGAGAGTGAAGAAGACTCTACTTGGAATCCTGTCTGGGGTCAATATAGCAGCATTAGGAATAATTTTAAAGAACTTACATTAAGCATTGATGGCGATGGGGTAGGCGGCAAGTTGCTGGCAAGGGTTTACAACCACGGAGTTGCATTTAGGTTTGTGCTTAATCAAGGGGAAAAGCCCAAGGAAGCCACCTTGAAATGCGAATATGTTTTACCTGAAGGAAGTAATTATTATTTCACAAAAGGCGAGACTGCACCCCTGGGGCCTTTGAGCATCAATGAGCTAAAGTCATTTTTGCAACGAGGAACCAAGAAAAAGAATGAAATTAGTCTTCCCTTGGTTGCCGAAACTCCCGATCATACATTTATCGCTCTTTTAGAATCTGATCTGTTCGCAGCCAGTGGCATCGATAAGATGCATATGGGACTCAATGGGACAGATGGAAACATGGAATCAGTAAACAATGTTGTATTAACTAAAGAGGAATGGACAAGCCCATGGCGGGTAATTCTCTTTGGCGATAATGCCGGTGATCTTGTGGTAAATACCGTTCCGGTTAATCTGGCAACGCCTTGCCAACTGGAAAACACAGACTGGGTAAAGCCGGGAAAAACACTATGGGATTGGCGTGTGCACGGCTACACTGCGCCCGATGGATTTGTATATGGTATTAATACCGAAAGCTATAAACGTTTTATTGATTTTGCTGCCGAAAAAGAAATAGATTATTTTCTCATCGATGATTCGTGGTACAAACATGTAAGCAAAGGGCACTTTGAATTATCGGACGAACTGGATTTGAAAACAGTAATTGATTATGCTGCCGAAAAAAACGTAGATTTGATTTTGTATTACGATAGGCGGCACGGTGAGTATGGCGATGATGAACTCTTTCCTTATTACCAGTCATTAGGAATGAAAGGTATTAAATATGGTTTTATGGGAAGTACGGTTGATTTTACCAAAGAGGCCATTCAGAAAAGTGCCCAAAGTCAATTGTTAATTGATTTTCACGATGGTCCAGTCCCTTATACCGGGATACGCCGCACATACCCCAACGCCATAAGTCGTGAGTATTGCCATGCTCAGCAAGATTCTCGCCGAGCTTTTACGCCTGAAACCTTTATTAAAATGGCTTTGATTAATGCCATTACAGGACCTTTGGATATGAACAACGGAAATTTTGATTTGCTAGGAATTAACGCTGGGTTAAGGCAAAAAGGTCCCAAGAAACCTCATTCTTATTTGTCAACGGTGGCTTCTGAAGCAGCTCGCACCCTTGTTATTTTCAGCGGACTGGTTTGTATTCCCGATGCGCCTGAAGCATATGCTGCCAAGGCCGATTTGTTTGAGTTTATCCAAAAAATGCCTGTTGGCAAATGGGACGAAAGCCGGATTCTAAATTCTGAAATGGGCGAATACATTACTACAGCCAGGCGTCATGGTAAAGAATGGTTTATTGGAAGTGTATATAGCCAAAAAGGAGGTACGTTGGCTATCAATCTGGATTTCCTTGACGAAGGCCAAGAATATGAGGTTACCTATTACGAAGATACCGAAGAAACTAATTGTCTTACTAAGCCTGAAGCTTATCGGGTAAGAAAAGGAAAGGTGAAAAAAGGAGATGTCGTTAATGCTGTAATGGCCCCAGGTGGCGGACATTGTATGTGGATAAGGCCTAAAAACAAAAAGTGAATTGAATGATGAATTAAAAATCTTATTAAAAAATCTATGCATTATTTAAAAAAAGGAGCCTGTTTTATACTCTTATTGATAACAATATATGCTTGTAACCCAACGGAATCAAATACAAATCAGGAATTAAATGCTATTCCGGAATCAATTATTTTGGAGCAAATAACATCCAATGGAACTTTTGTTTTAAATCAGCAGCAACTAGTTCCTGATTCCCAGGGTGTTATTGCTGATATTAAATTAGAATTGCCCGAATTTCAAAAAGGGGTTTATTATCGGCCTTTCTCAAAAAAATTGGCAGCTGGTAATCGGATGGAGCCTTTGTGGTTTGAGAATTTGGCACAGCTCGATACTTTTGAGAAAACACAGCCTAGAATGGACGACCACATGAATATGGGGGCGTTTATGATGCTTAAAAAAGTAAATGGTCAATATGTAGCACTCTTACCCCTGGTTTCAAATCGTGTAGGTAACACCTTTAGTATTCGTAATAACAATGTGTATTTAACGGTAGCAACCTATGGTACCCAAACAGAGGATGTTGCTGTTCCGCTGATAAGTTACGCTCAGTCTAAAAATCCTTACGAGGCAGCCCGATTGGCTTGGGAACAGGCTATGCAAAATGATGAAATAAAAGAGAATATTAACTGGAGAGAAGATAAAATATACCCAGAACCTTATAAGTATTTGGGATGGTGTTCCTGGGAGCATTACAAGAAAAATATCAACGAGGAAATTATTTTGGATGCCATCAAAGACATGAAAACTAGTGATATTCCTTTTCGCTGGGCGTTAATTGACGATGGTTATTTAGATGCCAAGAAAAGTCAATTGGTATCTTTTGGAGTAGATAAAGAGAAATTTCCCAATGGATGGGCGCCTATTATCAACCAAAAAGATGAGAAGATAAAATGGATGGGGATATGGCGAAATTTTAATGGCTATTGGGGCGGTATTTCTCCCGACCATACCATGTCGCATCTGCAGGATCATTTAGTGCTGCGAAACGAAAATAGCAAGAATCCGAAATACATGCCCAATATCTCGTTTGAAGCAGCTAAGGCATTTTACAGCGAAATGACAGCCAACACGAAGAACAATGGTTTCGATATGATAAAAGTCGATTTCCAGTCGGATAATTTCCGTTACAATACAGGTTCTGAAAATGCCATTCTAGGCGTGCATTATAACAACACCGCTTTGGAGGAAAATTGTAAACGCAAAGACCTTTGCCTACTGAACTGTATTGCCATGCAAAATTTTAATGTGTTTAACCAAAGATATAGCGCTTTAATTCGCGGAAGTGTTGATTATAAAACAACAAATGACCGATTAAATATTACCTTGGTTCAAAATTTTTGTAATGCTTTTTGGTTGGGACATACGCATTGGATCGATCAGGATATGTTTTTTGCTAATCACAAGGAATCAGCCAGATTAATGGCTGTTGCCAGAGCGGTGTCGGGAGGTCCGGTTTATTTGTCGGATGAAGTTGAAAATATTGATGATACAGTATTAAAACCAATTATTTATAATGAGGGTAGTATTCTTCGAACTCAGGCACCTGGTGTTCCTTTGCCAGAGAGTCTGATGCAGGACCCATACGATGGAGGAAAAGCTTTCCGTATAATCGCGCCCCTTAATAATAAAGCAGCTGTGATTCTGGCGATGAATTTAAATCAGGATGATAAGGAGGTGAAAACCTCCGTTTCAATAAAGGATTATCCCTTTGCCGGTGGCATGATACAACCTTATGAAGGACTATGGAGCATTCCTAAGGAGGGAGTTCTATTGTATGATCATTATGCAGGAACCGCAAGTATCCTCAAAGACGACTATCAGTTTAAATTAGGATCAAGGGAAGAGGGGTTGTTTCAATTAAGCCCGATACAGTGCGGATGGTCGGTGATTGGACGTCCGGATAAATATTTGTCAGCTGCCGCATTTGAATTGCTCTCGATAGACCAGAATAACATCAAAATAAAGATGATAGAAGATGGGCCCATTTTATTATGGTCCGAAAATAAAGTTCCACAATCTGAGAATTTTGAATTTACAGAATTGGGTAATGGTTTATGGTATGGTGATTTTATGAAAGCTGGCAGTGATAAAAAATATATGATTGTTGCGAAGTGATTGTTTGAAGAATAAAGTATCCAGAATGAACGTTGTAATATAGAGATTGAAAAAATGTGAACCTTTGAAAAGGTAGAGATTAAGGCAAAAATAAATTTATATAAATAGAAATGAGACACGTAGTATTTATTTTTTTGACGACTTGTTTATTGGCATGTCAATCAAAATCTGTTGATGGAAAAGGAAAAGAGGCAAGCACAAAACAAGCGCCTAATATTATTTACATTCTGGCGGATGATTTGGGTTATGGTGATGTAAAATGTTTTAATGCTGAAGGTAAGATCCCAACGCCTAATTTGGATAAAATGGCCCAGGATGGAGTTATGTTTACCGATGCACATACTTCATCATCGGTATGTACACCAACACGATATGGGATATTAACAGGAAGGTATAATTGGAGAAGTTCATTAAAAAGCGGAGTATTAAGTGGTTATTCAAAATCATTGATACAGCCTAATCGCTCTACCATAGCTACTATGTTAAAGCAGCAAGGGTATGCAACGGCTTATATAGGCAAATGGCATTTAGGTTGGGATTGGACTCTTGAAAATGAGGAAGAACAAAATCTGGATAAACTCAATGTCAAGCCAAAGGTGAATTTTAGTGCGCCCATAAAAAATGGACCTTCAACCCATGGTTTCGATTATTCATTTGGTTTTTGCGGTTCACTGGATATGGCGCCCTATGTATTTGTAGAGAATGATATGCCAACGATGGTGCCGACTAAAAATACTGTTTCGGTCGATGGAAAATCTGTTTGGAGAAAAGGCCTTACTTCCGATGATTTTGTACATGCCAAAATATTGCAGGATTTAACAGATAGGGCTGTCGATTACATCAATAAAAAAGCAAAAGGAGAGTCCCCTTTCTTTTTATATTTCCCCTTGCCGGCACCACATACGCCAATCTTACCTACTACAGAGTTTTTAGGAAAAAGTAATACCAATATGTATGGCGATTTTGTAATGGAGGTAGATGATGTGGTAGGTCAAATCAGAGCAGTGCTTAAGGAACAAGGTATTTCAGAAAATACACTTTTGGTGTTTACCAGTGATAATGGCTGTTCTCCTAAGGCTAATTTTGAAGAATTGGCTAAAGTAGATCATGATCCGAGTTATACTTTCAGGGGAACAAAAGCCGATATTTTTGAAGGAGGTCATCATGTGCCATTTATTGTGGAATGGCCTGCTAAAGGTTTGAAGAATGCGAGCTCAGACAAGATCACTTGTACCACCGACTTTTATGCTACTTGCGCTGAATTAAGCGGTTATCAGCTTAAGGATACAGAGGCAGAAGATAGCTACAGCATGCTTTCTGCTATTACAGGAGACAATGATGATGAAATACGAGAATATATAGTTCACCATTCTATCAATGGTTCGTTTGCTATCAGAAAGGGCAATTGGAAATTAAATATTTGTCCAGGCTCAGGTGGATGGAGTTACCCGCGTCCACAAGATATTAAGCGGGAGAAACTGGATTTATCGGCAATGCAATTGTATAACCTAAAAGAAGATATTGGGGAAACAAAGAATCTCATCGCCGACTATCCCGAAAAAGCTGCAGAGTTAAAGGCAATACTCAAAAAAATCATTCTTGACGGTAGAAGTACCGCTGGAGCCATTCAGGAAAATGAAGGTATGGAAGGCTGGAAACAGATAGATGTCATTATTGAATAATCAATGAATAAGATTTTTTGACCCTATGTCTTGCTATTTAAAATCAAATAAAATGACAAAATTAAATATGATCATTTGCTTGATGGTGATTGCCTTTCAAATGTTAACTGTTAGTTGTTCAATTAGAGCTGATGCAGATAAAAAAAAAGAAAAAGGTAAGCCAAATATTATTTATATTATGGCGGATGATTTAGGATGGCAAGATGTAGGTTTTATGGGAAGTCGATGGTTTGAGACTCCAAACCTGGATAAAATGGCTAAGGAAAGTCTTGTTTTTAATGCAGCCTATATGTATCCAACTTGCTCGCCCTCCAGAACTGCAATACTTACAGGGCGTCAATCATTCAGAACAGGAGTGTATACAGTACCTGTATTGGAAAGGGGAAATAATCAGGAAAATATTTTCTCGCGTTGGACGATCGGTCATGAGCATCCTGTATATGCCGAACCATTAAATAAGGCGGGGTATAAACTAATTCATTTGGGTAAATGGCATATCGTTGGTCCCAATCCTGAAATGGAAAAGGAATATCCTTTTCAACAACATCTAGGCCAACCGGCAAATGGTGACACACTATGGATTGCTAAGCATAAACAAAATTACATGCAATATTATCCCACAGGCCGGGGTTTTCACCAAAATGTGGGAGGTAGCTGGTGGGGTGATCCTGCACGTGGTTACGAGCAAGGGTATAAGTCTGAAAGCGGTGGTTATAAGGCACCATTTAAAAATCCATTTATAGACGATAAAGAAGGGGATGAATGGTTAACTGACAGACTAACTGATGAGGCTCTTGAATTTATAAATAGAAATAAAAATGAGCCTTTCTTTGTGAATCTTAATTATTATGCCCCTCATCGTCCTACTGTTCCAAGGAATAAAGAGTGGTTTCAGAAATTTTTGGAGAAAGCTCCGGATAGTATTACCGGGCAAGGAACAAAACGACTTGAAGAAATTGCCGGTTATGCTACCATGATAGCCTCTATTGATGAAAATGTGCAGCGTATTTTTGATTATCTGAATGAGGAAGGTTTACGTGAAAATACAATTGTGATATTTACCTCTGATAACGGTTATAATGGTATTCAGAGTTGCAATAATCGCTTGCGTGGAGCTAAAGGATCGGTGTATGAAGGAGGAATTCGCGTTCCGGCCTTTGTAAACTGGAAAGGACGGATCGTTCCAGCTGTTTCGGAAACCCCTATTTGTGGAATGGATTATTTTCCTACTTTTTTGGAGCTGGCTAATATTAGTGATTATAATGAAGTTCTTGATGGAGAGAGTCTTGTGTCTTTATGGAAAGGTGAAAAAGAAAAAGAACGTCCCTTATTTTGGCATCTGGCAAGTTCCTATAAAAATCCGCCTTGTTCTATTATCCGCAAAGGAAAATGGAAACTGATACAGTTTTTGAATGATGGAAAGGTAGAACTGTACAACCTGCAAGATGATTTGAAAGAAAGTAAAAATATAGCAGTAGAGAATGAGGAGTTGACCCATAGTTTACTTGCTGAGCTTACAACATGGCGAAAGGATAATCAAGTACCATTACCTCCGGTCTCCAGATTGGAATTTTAGAAAAAAAATTTAAACAGACCCAAAAAATGCAAAAAAAAATAAACGAAATCTTAACCAAAATGGGAATGCTATTTGTTTGCGCTATACTTATCAGTGCGTGTACTGCTAAAGTAAGTTCGGCAAAGGCACAGGAAATTATACAATATGATTCTGTAAGTTTTACTTATTCAGATGTGTTGGGCATTGGTAAAGATGCGCAGGACAACCGTCGCGATCCCAGTGATATTATTAAAGTAGGAGGTAAATATTATATTTATTATACCAAGATGATCAGCCCACAAACTTCAGGTTATTGGGGAACTATTTGGTATGCTACCTCAGAAGATGAAGGGTATACATGGCAGGAACAGGGTATGGCTATTGGATTAGGTGAAGAAGGAACCTTCGATAGTCATTCGGTTTTTACGCCTAATATTTTGAGCTATAAAGAAAAATACTATTTGTATTATACTGCTGTGCAACCTACTCCTGGAAATGCAAATGGGGAATTTGAAGGAAACTCAACCAATGATTTTACTGCCATAGGTCTTGCCGTGGCAGAGAGCCCCGATGGCCCTTTTACTAAGGTGGAGAATAATCCCGTTTTAACCATTAGTAAAGATTCTGCAGATTTTGATAGCTATAGGATTGACGATGCTGCGCTATTGGTGAAGGACAGTAAAATATGGTTGTATTATAAAGGGCGCTCCATTATTTATGGTAAAACAGGTCCCAGACATACCAAGATGGGTGTTGCTTTTGCTGAAAATCCTGAAGGACCCTTTATGAAACATCATGAGCCGATAATAGATAAAGGCCATGAAGTGTTGATATGGAGTCAGAACGGAGGTATTGCTTCGTTAGCATCATTGAGTAAAAGTATTCATTTTGCAAAGGATGGATTACACTTTACAGCCTTTCAAGAGAATCTGAGTAATATTCCAATGGCACCAGGCTTATATCGACCTGAGCTGGAGGAGGGTAACGTAATTCAGAAATTCCCGGGATGGGGCATATCAATGGTTCAAAAGAAAGGCGTTGCTTATCTGGTTCGTTTTGAGATGAGGTAACGCTTGTTAAATAAAAGTTTAAGTAACATCATAAGAGAAAAGAGCGCAATACCTATTTTGGTTTTTCGAGAACAATCTAAAAGAAATCATGATGACGATCTATAAAAAAATTCTATTATCGCTTACAATCTTTTTATTGATAGCATGTTCAGGTGCTAAGCCAAAGATTAAAGAGCAGCCCTTAAAAATTTGGTTTGAGCAACCCACCCAAAAATGGAACGAAGGATTACCCATTGGCAATGGTAGCTTGGGAGCTATGATTTATGGATCTCCGGCAAAGGAAACAATCTGTTTAAACGAAGAAACGATATGGACAGGGGAGAAAAGATACAACCGTGATATAAAAGCCGGGCCTGAAGTTATCAAAGAAATACAGCAAATGATCTTCGCCGGTCAGTATGTAGAAGCGGAAGAATTTATTACCAAAAATTTATTAGCCGAAAGGTTTCCTTCAGGTACTATGACCAATCAAATGTTAGCCAACCTATTTGTTGAACGTACCGGAATGGATAGTGTCTCCAATTACCGACGTGAGCTGGATTTGAACACTGCCGTGCAAACCACGCAGTTTGAAAAGGATGGCATAAGCTATCGAAGAGAATGTTTTTCGAGCTTTCCGAGTAAGGCCATGGTCATTAAATATTCAGCCGATAAACCTAAAGCAATAAGTATAGCGGCATCGATCAAGCGTACCGAAAATACCACAATTGAATTGAGTGATAATAGTATCCATTTCTCAGAACATGTGGGTAATGGTATGGGTGTTAAATTTCATGCAACCATTCATTTCGAAACCAAAGGAGGAACTACCGCAGTTCAAGACGGAAAAATAGTGGTTTCTGCTGCCGACGAATTGATTCTTCGTATTGTGGCTGCCAGCGATTATCGCGGAGGTGATCCTGAAAAAATATGTGAGGATCATTTGAAAAATGTTCTAACAGGTAGTTACGATAAATTATACAAAGCGCATGTAACTGATTATTGTTCCTTATTTAAACGCTTAGATTTTAACATATCAGATAGTAATGGCGAAGATCTGCCTACCGATGAACGACTTCAGAAGGTAAAAGACGGAGCAGTGGATAATTACCTGACACAGTTGCAATATCAGTTTGGACGATATCTACTCATTAGCAGTTCACGTCCGGGAACCATGCCTGCCAATTTACAAGGGATTTGGGTTGATGGATTTAAACCCCCATGGAATGCCGATTACCATATCAATATCAACATTCAAATGAATTATTGGATGGCCGAGATGACCAACCTTGCTGAGTGTCACGAGCCATTTCTGGAATATATCGATGGTCTTCGTGAAAT
Organism: Saccharicrinis sp.; assembly: GCA_041595375.1. Lineage (GTDB taxonomy): Bacteria > Bacteroidota > Bacteroidia > Bacteroidales > Marinilabiliaceae > Saccharicrinis. Next base: position 14,225 of record JBFHKL010000011.1, on the reverse strand, counting down.
GGGACGCATAACAGCACGTGAAGCATACGGGTGTCGGGGCTTTGTAGCTCACCATACCAGCGATGCCTGGTATGCAAAAGCTGCTTTTGGGAAAGCCCGGTATGGCATGTGGCCCATGGGCGCTGCCTGGAGTTGTCAACACTTGTACACGCATTTTGAATATACCAAAGATAAGGAATACCTTGCCGAGCATGCCTACCCAATTATGAAAGAAGCGGCACAGTTTTTTGTCGATTTCATGATAACGGATCCTAAAACTGGCTTACTCGTTACTTCGCCTTCTGTATCTCCCGAAAATAATTTTATGACTGAAGACGGAGAAGTGGCAACCGTTTCAATGGCTTGTACTATGGATCGTGCCATCATTCTTGAATTGTACCGCAATTGTATTGCCTCTGCTGAGATACTGGGAATTGATGAGGCATTTAGCGATACGCTAAAAATGCAGATGGAGAAAATACAACCCTTGCAAATCGGTAGCGATGGTCGTTTAATGGAATGGATGGAGGAATTTGAAGAGCCGTATCCGGGGCATCGTCATATTTCACATTTATATGCACTACACCCATCCAATCAGATTTCTAAGGAAAATACGCCAGAGCTCTTCGACGCGGCTAAGAAGACTATTGAATACCGCTTAGCCAATGGCGGAGGCCATACCGGATGGAGCCGTGCATGGATTGTGAATTTCTGGGCGCGATTGTTAGAAGCCGAGAAAGCACATGAAAATATCATAGCCCTGCAACAGAAATCGACCTTGCCAAATTTATTGGATGTTCATCCTCCTTTTCAGATTGATGGAAATTTTGGTCTGGTTTCGGGGATTACAGAAATGCTCATGCAAAGTCACGATGGAAAAATAAACTTATTACCGGCCCTGCCTGCCGCCTGGCCCAATGGAAGTATTAAAGGATTAAGGGCACGCGGAGGTATGGAGATCGATATAGAATGGGAAAACAGTAAATTAAAATCAGCTACTATTCGCGCCATTCAAGATGGCAAATTCAAAATATTTTCCAATGGCATGCTTAGTGAAGAGCTTGCTTTAAATAAAGGGGAATCAATGGTTTGGATAGATAAATAATATCGTTTTAAAAGAAGTAAAAATAGAAGATAAATAATCAATGGCCATGAGAAATTTTAATTGTATAATCATTTTATTAGTGACTTTAAGTGTAAGTTCCTGTATCTCTCACAATGATTATAATGATGTATGCTGGGAAGAAAAAATACCGGCTGATTGGGAGAATCCTGCCGTATTTGAAATAAACAGGGAGCCTGCCAGGGCTTATTTTATCCCTTTTGCAAGTGAAAGTGAGGTAGACAGGGATAATATCTGGACTTCTTCATTAATTCAGTCGCTCAATGGAGAATGGTTATTTCATATCGCTCAAAACCCATCGGAGCGTCCGTATTATTTTTTTAAGGATGATTTTGATACACGGGATTGGAAGTCGATTAAAGTGCCAGCCAATTGGGAATGCGAAGGCTTTGAATATCCTATTTATACAAACTCAAAATACCCTCATGCAAAAACACCACCAACCATTCAAAAACAGTATAACCCTGTAGGTTCTTATAAAAGAACTTTTGAAATACCTGCAAACTGGAACGACAAGCAAATATTTCTCCATTTTGGAGCAGCAGGCTCTGCTGTATATGTTTGGGTAAACGAACAGCAAGTGGGTTATTTTGAGGATTCGAAGACTCCTTCGGAATTTAACATTACAAAATATCTAAAAAATGGAGAAAATACATTAGCCGTTGAGGTCTTTAAGTGGAGCGATGCCAGTTATCTCGAAGATCAGGATTTTTGGCGTTTAGCAGGAATTACACGAGACGTGTTTTTAATGGCACGTGAAACTCAGCATATCCGCGACTTTAAAGTATTGGCCGGCTTGGCTGATGATTATACTACAGGAGTGTTTTCATTGTCAACCGAAGTGGTAGAAGAAGGAACCTCTTTGGTTGAGGCTAAATTGCTTGATGGAACAAGTGTTGTAAAAGAATTTGCTGCTGAGGTAAAGGGAGGTAGGGCTGAATTTACAGCAGAATTACCCGAAGTTAAAAAGTGGACGGCAGAAACACCAAACTTGTATAATCTGTTAATTACCCTGAAAGATGAAGAAGGCAAAGTAAGTGAGGTACTCCGACAAGATGTGGGCTTCCGTCGTATTGAAATTAAGGATGCGCAACTTTTAGTGAATGGACAGTATGTTTATATCAAAGGGGCCAACTTGCACGAACATCATGAGGTGAATGGTCATGTTGTTGATGAGGCTACCATGTTAAAAGATATTCAGGTCATGAAGAGTCATAACCTCAATGCAGTCCGTACTTCTCACTACCCACAACAGGAGCGATGGTATGAACTGTGTAATCAATATGGTTTGTATTTGGTAGATGAAGCAAATATAGAATCACATGGCATGGGGTATGGTGACGAATCGCTGGCTAAAAATCCGGATTGGGCTGAGGCACACCTGTACCGTACTACCAATATGTACCAAAGGGATAAAAACCAACCTTCCATTGTTATTTGGTCTTTAGGAAACGAAGCGGGTAATGGCATTAATTTTAATGCAACATATGACTATTTAAAATCAGAGGATATTTCTCGACCTGTGCAATATGAGCAAGCGCATGGGGGAAGAAATACGGATATCATGTGCCCCATGTATATGCGTATGAATAAAATGGAAAAGTACAAAGCAGAAAAGGGTGATAAGCCTTTGATACAATGTGAGTATGCACATGCCATGGGTAATAGTGTAGGTAACTTACAGGATTACTGGGATTTGATTGAGTCAGAACCCATCTTTCAGGGTGGTTTCATCTGGGACTGGGTGGACCAGGGCTTGTTAACAGAAAATAAAGAAGGAGAAAAATATTGGGCTTACGGGGGTGATTTCGGACCAGATACAGTTCCAAGCGATGGCAACTTTTGTTTAAATGGATTGGTGGACCCAGACCGTGGTGTAAAGCCTCATCTGTTAGAAGTGAAAAAAGTGTACCAGTACATCAGGTTCAAGCCTTTAAACCTTAAGAAAGGCAAGATTGCGATTGAGAACAAATATGCTTTTATCAATACCGATAAATTTGAGTTTACTTACGAAGTAAAAGGAGACGGAAAGCTTGTGAAGTCTGGGAAAATTGAAAATATAAATTTAAAACCAGATAGTACAGAAGAAGTAGTGTTGGATGTATCCGTAAAACCAGAAGCAGGCACTGAATATTTCTTAAATGTGTATGCAACGCTTAAACAAACAGAAAATTTGGTTGAAGCAGGAACCGTGTTGGCCAAAGAGCAATTTAAGTTGCCGGTATTTAAAGCGCTTGCAGAATATAAACCAACGGCAGAGAAATTAACACTGGAGGAAAGCAAAGAGAAATTAAAGATTAAAAATGGGGCCTTTAGCCTTGAGTTTGATTTAGAAAGGGGAACGATGTCTTCTTATGTTGTTGATGGCAAAGAAATGATAAAGGAAGGACCTGTTCCAAATTTCTGGAGAGCTCCAACAGACAATGACTTTGGTAATAAAATGGATAAACGTGCAAAAGCATGGAGAAAGGCAGGACAAAATAGAAAACTGGTGAATACAAATTATTCATTGTCACAAGCCGGAAATGCAGTGGAGGTAGATCTTGCTTTTGAGTATGCTTATGAAGGGAAAAAGCTGGCCACAGGTAATGTGGTGTATACTGTTAATGGAACAGGGTCTGTTCATGTATTAAGTGACATAACTATTACCGATCCCCAAGCTCCTGAATTTCCTCGTTTGGGTATGAATATTGTAATGCCGCGTGATTTTGACCAGATGAGCTGGTTGGGCCGTGGACCACAAGAGTCCTACTGGGACCGCAAGACAAGTGCTTTTGTAGACCTTTATACAGGTCTGGTTGCTGATCAGGGTTGGGCATATATCCGACCTCAGGAAAATGGCAATAAAACAGATGTGAGATGGATGAGCATAACCAACTCTGCAGGGCTAGGCTTTAAATTCCTTGCTGACGATTTGCTTGAAGTTTCAGCCCATCACAATATAATGGAAGACTTTGAGTCGCCTGTTCGAACAGATGGTCGTCAGGTGGATGGAAAACCGGTGGTCAATCGCCATACCGTAGATGTGAAACCACGTGATTTAACGTCTGTCAATATCGACTATAAACAAATGGGTATTGGAGGAGATAACAGCTGGGGAGCCTGGACGCACGAAGAATATAGGTTGACAGAAAAATCCTATAAATATGGATTTACCATTAAGCCAATAAAATAAGCAACAAGGAACGTCTTTTTAGTGCTATCAGGCCAAAGGACGTTCCCTGCTGATGCTTTTTTAATAATTGCCAAACTGATATCGATTGTTTTTATGAAACTAGGAAAAATATGAACCCAAGAATTTACACTTCAATATTGCTTTTTTGCTGTATGGGAATTTTTACTTTCCTCTGTACTTCATGTCAGCCGGCGAAGAAAGACCGAAAGCCAAATTTTGTCATCATCTTCACCGACGACCAGGGATATCAGGATTTAGGATGTTTTGGATCGCCCACTATTCAATCGCCCAATCTGGACAAGATGGCTGCCGAAGGCGTAAAAATGACCAGCTTTTATGTGGCCGCACCACTCTGTACACCATCTCGTGCGGCGTTAATGACAGCTTGCTATCCTTCCCGAATTAATATGGCTAAAGGGTCGCGGCATGCCGTGTTGCTCGACGCCGATGCTAAAGGATTGAATCCCGATGAAATTACCATTGCGGAAGTGTTAAAGTCAGCAGGATATAAAACCGGCATGTTTGGGAAATGGCACCTGGGCGATCAGCCAGAGTTTTTACCAACCCGTCAGGGCTTCGATGAGTTTTTTGGTCTTCCATATAGTTACGATATTAGTCCTTATCATCAGAATAATAAGAAATTCAATTTTCCTCCATTGCCTCTGCTCGAAGGAGAAATGGTAATTGAAGAAAACCCCGATTGCGATTACCTCACAAAGCAAATTACAGAACGCTCTGTCCGTTTTATCGAAGAAAATAAGGACAAGCCGTTTTTTCTTTACATAGCACATCCCGATCCGCATCGCCCCATTTATGTATCACCTGATTTTATACAAGATGCACCGGACTCAATAAAAAACCAGCTGAAAAAAGAAGATGGTTATATCAATTATGCTGCACGTGATGAGTTGTATCAATATGCCATTAACGAAATAGACTGGTCGGTAGGGCAAATTCTAGACGCGTTAAAGAGAAATGGGATTGATGAAAATACCCTGGTGTTGTTTACATCGGACAATGGGCCGGTAACAGGCAGCGCAAAACCTTTACGTGGCAAAAAAGGAAGTGCCTATGAAGGAGGCGTGCGAGAACCAGCAATAATACGCTGGATAGGAAAGATACCAGCGGGGCAGGTCAACGATAAATTACTAACAGCCATGGATATCCTCCCTACCTTTGCCAATCTGGCGGGGGCAAAAATCCCCAATGACCGGATAATTGATGGCAAAGATATGTGGCAGGTGCTTGTTAATAACGAGCGTAGTCCACACAAAGCTTTTTTTTATCATCAGAGCAATGAATTGAAGGCTGTGCGTTCGGGAAAATGGAAGTTACATGTTAAAGGTGATGTTCCGGTAGCCCTGTACGATCTAGAAAACGACATCTCAGAATCGGATAATGTATTGGAACGAAACCCGGCTGTTGTTGATGAGTTGCTTACCGAGATAAAAAAATTTAAAGATGACATAAAAAATAATAACCGTTCTGCAGCTTTTGTGGAGAACCCAAAACCTTTGTCAAAAAACATAAACAAATCAAATATTCAAGATAAGGTAAATTGACTCTCAGCTTATATGAATAAACAGTTTATTTAAATTTTGTAAATCAGTTTTGTATTTTGATACTTATTTTTAAACGAATGAACAAAAAGATTTTATTATCTATTCTATCAACAATCTTAGCCGCTTTTTTTATTATCAGCTGCTCCAAAGATAGTAAATCGAACTTACCCAATATCGTCCTGATCAATGCCGACGATTTAGGTTATGGAGACCTGAGTTGTTATGGCGCCACTAAAGTGCAAACACCAAATATCGATCAATTAGCGCAGGATGGTCTTTCGTTTATTGATGCCCATTCTGCTTCGGCGGTGTGCTCACCTTCCCGTTATGGATTATTAACCGGTAGGTATCCTTTAAGGCGAAATTTTTGGGGTGCTACGGGTGGAATTAATGATGGTTTAACCATCGATACAAATCATATTACTCTGGCCAGCTTGCTTTTAGAAGCGGGTTATTCAACAGCTTGTGTCGGAAAATGGCATTTAGGTTTAGGCGATGAGAAACCTGATTTTAATGGGGAACTTAAGCCGGGTCCTAATGAACTGGGCTTCGATTACTTTTATGGCATTCCTATGGTCAACAGTGGCCCTCCTTTTGTTTATATCGAAAATCATCATGTAGTAGGATATGATCCGGCAGACCCTTTTGTATTAGGCGAAAAATCAGTAACCCAAAAATGGCCGGAGAAAAGTGGCTATACATCCATTGGCGGAGCAGAAAAAGCACACCTTTTGTACGAAGATGAAAAGGTAGGGACTACACTAAAAGACAAAGCCATTGCCTGGATGAAAAAAACGCACCAAAGCGATAAAGATAAGCCTTTCTTTCTGTATTTGGCAACGACTAATATTCATCATCCATTTACCCCTGCACCACAGTTTCAGGGAACCAGCCAGTGTGGTCGCTATGGCGATTTTATACACGAACTGGATTGGATTGTCGGAGAGGTACTCAGCACCTTAGATGAAATTGGGGCAGCAGAAAATACCCTTGTGATTTTCACTAGCGATAATGGAGGAATGCTTAATCATGGCGGTCAGGATGCCTGGAAAGATGGGCATAAACTCAATGGCGATTTGCTGGGCTTTAAGTTTGGTGCCTGGGAAGGTGGACATCGTATTCCCTTTATTGCTAAATGGCCTGGAAAAATTGCACCCAATAGCTTTTCTGATCATCTATTTAGCCAGATAGACTTATTAGCTACGTTTGCAGCTATTGTAGATAAGTCTTTAAGTAAAGAAGAATGTCCCGATGGAGTAAATCAGTTACCCGAATTATTAGGTCAAACCCAGGATCCACTGCGCCAGCTTCTCATCATCTCTCCCAATGCCCCAAGTCACTTAACTGTTCGTAAGGGCGATTGGCTTTATATTTCGGCACAGAACGAAGGCGGATTTCAGGGGACAAAAGTTGGTGATCACCTTTTAGGAGGGGCTGCAGCTACAATATTAACCGGACAAGAGAATAGTGATATTGCAAATGGAAAAATAAAAACAGATGCACCGCCGGCACAATTGTACAACCTGAAAGATGACCCGTACGAAACAGTAAATGTTTATGGTCAATATCCCGAGCTACAGAAAGAACTGGATGATATCTTGCAAAGTTACAGAGGCGAGATAGGTCCTTACCCTGAGTTGGGCTGGATTCATAAAAAAGTACTTGAACAACGAAAAAAAAACATACAGAAAAAAATTAAACAATGAAATTAGGTAAATATTTTTTTGTCTTAAGTATTCTAATACTTGGGGCATGCCATTTGGGCAAGGAAGAAGCAAAGGAAACAACACCTCTTTATGATGGTAGTTGGGAATCCTTACAAAAGATGCCAGTTCCGGCTTGGTTCGACGATGGTAAAATAGGCATCTTTATTCACTGGGGACCATATAGTGTTATTGGTTATCGCAAGGGGGGCCGTGGATATGCAGAACATGTGCCTAAAATTATCTATCGCGATACAGCACACTATTATCCGTATTTAAAAGAGCGTTGGGGTGCTCATCCTCCTGAGTTTGGGTACAAGGATATCATTCCTGAATTTAAGGCTGAAAAGTGGGATCCGGATGCATGGGCAAAGCTCTTCAAGGACGCTGGAGCGAACTATGTTGTGCTAACTGCAGAACACCACGATGGCTGGGCTAACTGGGACTCGGATCTTACGCCTTGGAATGCGGTTGATATGGGGCCTAAACGCGATTTGGTGGGAGACCTGGGCGTGGCTGTTCGTAAGCAGGGACTAAAATATGCTCCTTCTTATCATCGCGAACGGCACAGTTCTTTTTTTGCTAAAGAGCTTTATGTTGTTAATGCTTCACCTTTGTCCGACATTGCTGAAGAAATCAATCGTGTTCCGGAAGCCGCTTCCCTTTATGGTCCCTTTGGGTTTTCTAAGGAATATGTCGATAACTACGTGGCTCGCTGGAAGGAGATTCAGGATAAATATCACCCTGATATGTTGTGGGTTGATGATTTTCCAATCTATACCCGCGATGGTAATAATGTTCGCAAAGGTGTGGCCCAGCCCATCATCAAATATTTCGACGACCAGGTTCGCGGTATGATCACCGATTTCATGAACAAGGGTGCTGCAAGTGGACAAGCGGTATACTGCAACAACAAGGGAGCTAACCGAAATTGGCCTGATGGTGTTGGTTGCTTGGAAAAAGATAATCTGAAACTAAAAGTAATAGGTCCTAAATGGCAGAGCTGTACTACTTTCGGTACGTCATTTGGCTATCTGGAAGGCGATACATACAAAAGTGTTGAAGGAGTTATTCATGAAATGATAGAGGTGATAAGCAGAAATGGTAATTTTCTGATCAATATAGGGCCAAAGGCTGATGGTACATTGGTTCCTGAACAAGAGGTGCGTTTGAAGGCTATGGGAGAATGGTTGAAAATTAATGGGGAAGCAATTTATGGTTCTCGTTATTGGAAGGTAAACCAACAGGAAAATGAACATCTCTCGTTTACAACAAAGGGTAAAAATCTATATGCCATTAAATGTACAAGGCCTGATGCTTCTTTTGTTATTGATGCTACTACTGGTTGGAATAAAGAACAGGTTCAATCTGTGAGGTTATTAGGCTCAGATTCGGATATTAAGTGGGAAATGACAGATAAGGGGTTGGAAATTATGCCTCCTAAAGACCTGGGAAATTCCAAGTATGCCTGGTCTTTTAAAATTGTCACTACGGAAGAACAGCACCATCTCAATGCCATTCAGAATGATGCTGAAAAAGCTTTTAAGGGAACAAAAAAAGTAGATCTGGACGGTAATGTTCAATCCAAATAAGATTACAATGAAAAAAATAAAGACTATTGTTATTGTGGTAATTGTTGTTTGTATTTCAGCTCATTTGAATGCTCAGCAACAAAGCTCCAATTGGCCGGTACTAAAAACCTACGATCAGGAACATATTCAGAAAATTAAAATGCCTGTAGGGGGTATTGGAACGGGAACCATATCCTTAAGCGGACGTGGAGGTCTTGAGGACTGGGAAATTATGAACCGCCCGGCCAAAGGCTTTAATCCAACTTTAGAAAACTGGGGGCCGGTAAAGGAAAAAGGGCCTTTCTTTGCCATTTACATTAAGGATGGAGAAGGAAATACCCATACCCGATTGTTGGAAGGTCTGCCTGATGAGGCTGATTATGAAGCTGCCAATGGTGCACTTGCCAATCAGATTGGCCTACCTCGTTTTGGTCGTACGGAATTTAAAGCGGCTTACCCCTTTGGGCAGGCTGTTCTTAGCGATGATGTTCTTCCGGTTGAGGTAACGGTTGGGGCCTTTAACCCGCTTATTCCTGGCGATGTGGATAACAGTAGCATCCCAATGGCAATCCTTCATTACACCGTGAAAAATACCAGCTCAAATGATATCACTATTTCTTTATCCGGTACCATCCAGAACTTTATCGGTTTTGATGGAACAAGAGGTAAGGCAATTAAGAATGTGAATACCATTCGTGAAGAAGAGGGGGTAAAAGGGATTCATTATACTTCTGAGGGTGTAGATCCGGCAAGCGAACAGTGGGGAACCATGAGTTTCGTTTCTTTAAACGAAGGTGAAACAACCTACCGTACGGCTTGGCAAAAGAAAACGGGGCGTTGGGATAAAAAGCGTCTCGACTTTTGGGATGACTTTAGTGAAGATGGGGTGCTAGAGCCTCGTGAGAATGAAGAAGCCAATGCACCAATGGGCTCAATGGCCGTGAAAACAACTTTAAAGGCGGGTGAAGAAAAGAACTTTCGCTTTTTAATTGCCTGGCACTTCCCTAATCGCCAAACCTGGGATAAACCCGGGTTTCAGAAAATGATTAAAGCAACAGTGGGTAATTATTATACCACCAAGTATAAAGATTCCTGGGATGTGATTAGGCAAACTCTTCCGCAGCTTAGTGACCTAGAAGAAAAGACTAAATTATTTGTTAACTCTTTCATCAAGAGTGATATTCCCGAAGAGGTCAAAGAGGCGGCTCTGTTTAATTTGGCACACCTACGTACACAATTGGCTTTTCGCATTAAAAGTGGCCAGTTGCTGGGATGGGAAGGGATTTTTGATGATAGAGGGAGTTGTTTTGGCTCGTGTACTCACGTTTGGAATTATGAGCAAACCACCGCTTTTCTATTTGGCGAATTGGCCAAAACCATGCGTGAAGTGGAGTATAAATATGCTACGGATGACGAAGGTTTAATGAGTTTTAGAGCCTACTTACCTTTAGATTCAGCAAATCTTTGGGGTAAAGCTGCTGCCGACGGCCAGATGGGCTGTGTGATGAAGTTTTACCGCGATTGGCAATTGTCAGGAGATGATGAATTTCTGAAGCAGCATTGGCCAAAGGTGAAAAAGTCATTGGAGTTTTGTTGGATCCCAGGAGGATGGGATGCCGATAAAAACGGCGTGATGGAAGGTTCGCAGCACAACACAATGGATGTAGAATATTTTGGTCCGAATCCTCAGATGGGCTTTTGGTATTTAGGTGCTTTAAAGGCTTCAGCTAAAATGGCGACTTACTTAGGAGATAAGAAATTTGCAAAAACGTGTGAGAAACTTTTTGCCCAAGGTTCAGCCTGGATGGATGCTAACCTGTTTAACGGAGAATATTATGTGCAGCATATACAACCTCCCATGTCTGCTGATAATGTGGCAGAATCTCTAATGGGAGCCACCACAGGGGCACATGCAACAGATCTTTCATCGCCAGATTATCAGCTGGGCGAAGGCGTGTTGGTAGATCAATTAGTAGGGCAGGTATTTGCTCATATTGTAGGTTTGGGATATTTGGGTAATGAGGCTAATATCAAGCAAACTACCGCTTCTATCATGAAGTATAATTATGTGGATAAGATGTATTCACACGCTAATTTTATGCGTTCTTATGCCATAGGTAACGAGTCTGCTTTATTAATGGCAGCTTATCCAGGAGAACGTCCCGAAAAACCTTTCCCTTATTTCACAGAAGTAATGACGGGTTTTGAATACACCGCAGCTATTGGAATGCTGCAAGAAGGGCAAACTGAAGATGGATTAAAATGCATCCGTAATATTCGCGATCGTTACGATGGCAATAAGCGCAGTCCATTTGACGAGGCGGAATGTGGTCACCACTATTCGCGCAGCATGATTGCCTGGGCAGGTATGTTGGTAACATCTAAATTTCATTATTCAGCGGTTGATAAAACCATGTCATTTACTTCGATACCCGGAACTTACTTCTGGAGTAATGGCTATGCCTGGGGAACCTGTGAGGTAAAAGAGAATGGGGCTGAACTAACTGTACTTTCAGGCGAAATTGAGCTAGATAGATTTTCGCTGAATGGACTAGGAACAAAAAAACTAAAGAACAAATCGATTAACACATCTGAAATATTAAAAATAGAACTATAAATGATACATCTAAGGCAGCTTTTTCTACCCTTACTGGCATTGCTATTAGTGACCTCGTGCAAAACAAAAACAGCACAAAACCAAAGCGATGCTCTTCTTGTTCATTCCTTGGATGAATTCAAAAAATACATAGATAAGGACAATGTAAAAGTAAAACTCAACGCAGGGAATTATCAAATTGATGATGCTAAAAAGATTAGGTTTATGGAGTTTACTGGCTCTAACTCATACTACGACCTTTCAGGTGTGCGATTAATGGTCGATACCAAACTTTTTAGCCGTACTGATTTAGAAAAAAGTGACGATGGCAATAGCATGTATTGCGCCATTGAAGTGTCGGGCAAGCATATTACCATCGAAGGGCTGTACGTTGAAACGTATGGTGACAAACCGGGTCGACAAAGCAAAAACAAACTATTCAATGTGGTAGGTGAAGATGTTACCCTTAAAAACATAGAAATACGTACAGCCGGCTCTAGCCCTTGGGGCTATGGATATTTGTATGGCCTTGGCGGTGGTGATGTTCGCAAAATGAATGGAATACGGGTGGGCTATCCTGCTAAAGATGTAAAACTCATTGGCTGTAAAGTACACATGCGTGCAATGGGACATGCCATATTTTTACAGGGAGCCGAAAACACCTTAATTGAAGATTGTCATGTAGATGGATTGCTGCGAAAAACCAGCGACATTTTTGCTGAAACGTCTGGCTATGGTTTCGATAGAGACTTTTATGTGCGTAAAGGAGGATATATTGAAGGGACAATGATTGGTGAAGATGGAAAGATTCTCCCTGGCGAAATAATATCTCTAAGCGAAGATGGCATACGTATGTATCCTCAATATAATGGCCATGAAACTCAAAACACAACTGTAAAAAACTGTACCGTTACACAAATGCGCCGGGGAATCTGTACGGGTTTAAGCACATCTGGAGATAAGGTTATCGGGTGCACCGTTACCGATTGTGTGGCTACAGGCTACAATGTGGGCAACAACGATACATTAATGAATTGCAGATCCGATGCCAAATATGCCGAAGCATTCTGCATCCCTTACTTAAGCGCAAAAAACGCTTATGTTGAAATGAATATCCTCGATAGTAGAAATGGCCTGGCCAATGAACTACTGGCTAAGATAAATGGAACCGGTCATGATGTAACCATAACAACGGCCAACCCAGAATATATACCAGTGACCTTTGTTATTAAAATGGCCAGCTGGCAAGGGTATGGTAATTACAATAAAGAAGCCACCATGCATGCAACCGACATTACACTCAATAACCAGACCCAGTGTAAGACACTGCTGTATCCCGGTACAACGAATGAACATATCATTACAAACGGAGAGACAATACAAAAAACATCACCCGACAAACGACTAATATTATGACATTGAAAACCCCCATCAATCCAACTTATTGGCCTTCTTTAATTTCTGTCAGATTAGTTTATATGCTGATATGCATATCGCTTTTCGGTGCTTGTTCTTCAGAAAAGAGAAATAAGGATGCAAAACTCAACTTTGTAATCATTTTCACCGACGATCAAGGGTATGGCGACCTAAGCTGTTTTGGCGGAGAACATGTGTACACACCTAATATCGATAAAATGGCCGAGGAAGGCGTCAAACTTACCAGCTTTTACGTTGCCGCACCATTGTGTACCCCTTCTCGTGCTGCATTAATGACCGGTTGTTATCCGCGCCGTGTAAGTATGGAACCACCTTCGAGCATTGTGGTGAAGGCTCCAAATATTCCGCCGGGCAAGCGATTTCCTGTTTGTCTGGCTGCCGATGGGAATGGTTTAAATCCCGATGAAATCACCATTGCTGAGGTGGCGCAGTCTGCAGGCTACAGAACAGGCATGTTTGGAAAATGGCACTTGGGCGATCAACCGGAGTTTTTACCTACTAAGCAGGGATTTGAAGAGTATTTTGGATTGCCATACAGTCACGACATTACGCCCAAGCATCCACGTCAAAAATATTTTAATTTTCCACCACTGCCCATGCTTGAAATGGAAGAAGTGACTGAGTTAGATCCTGATAAAGACTATTTGACCAGAAGGATCACGGAGCGCGCGGTGAAGTTCATTAAAGATCATAAGGACGAAAATTTCTTTCTGTACGTAGCTCATCCCATACCTCATGGACCATTGGCTGCATCTGCTGAGGCTAAAGAAGCATATAAGCAAGTATTGGCGAGTGGTGTTAAAGCTGCTGAAAATATCTACTCAACAGCAATTTATGAAATAGACTGGTCGGTAGGACAAATTCTTGCTGAACTAAAGGAACAAGGCGTCGATGGCAATACCATTGTACTTTTTACTAGTGATAATGGAGCTACCCGGAAGGGGAATACAAAGCCTTTAAGAGGTCATAAAGGACAAACTTTAGAGGGAGGAATGCGCATGCCAACGGTAATTCGCTGGCCTGGGAAGATAAAGGCCGGTGCGGTGAATGACCAATTGATGACAACCATGGACGTACTC
>JBFHKL010000010.1:0-31377 GCA_041595375.1 Saccharicrinis sp. | reverse complement strand
AGATCAGTGTTGTTTTGTTCTGGAGCAATAACCTGTAAAACACCTGATAACATAGAAGCCTTTATGCCTATTGCTTCTCTTAGTTGCTCTTTTTGTTGCGTAACACCTACCCCTTGTTGGGTACTTTCATTTTTGGCCTGAATACGGGCAATAATTTCATCTAACATGTTCTTGTAACTCACCACGCGAGGTATCCCACTCCATAATGTAACATTTGCATCAAGGTATGACTGCGTAGTTAAAAACATACGAAATTGGTTGGTTTGTTCTTTGTTCATGATCTTAGATTTTGATTAAAAAAATAAAACACTAAACAATTTATTCTTTTTAATAATAAAAGTCAATATTAACAAGCAAAACGGCTCTAACACAGAATGATGAACATACCCTGATCATACCCCTCTCCGATCGACTCTGCAAGCTTTTTTTTTCAATCCTGAACCTCACTGAATCAAGCGCCGACCTCACTGAATGACCCGCCGACCCCGCTGAACGACACGGCGACCTCTCTGAATCAATCGGCATGCTTGTTTATCCAATCGGCATGCGCTCTGATTGACTACGCAAGCTCGTTTATTTAATCCTGTATCTCTCTGATCAACTCCGTGACCTTGTTGTTTTAATCCTGAACCTCGCTGAATCAACAGGCAAGCTCGCTGAACGACCTACCAACCTCTCTGAACCAAACGGCAAGCTTGTTTATCCAATCGGCATGCGCTCTGATTGACTCCGCAAGCTCGTTTATTTAAACCTGTATCTCTTTGATTAACCCGGCGACCTTGTTGTTTTATATAAGTGAAATAGTTTTAATCTTTTTTCTTACATAAAAAAAACGTATTACTCCTATTAACATCACTAAGAAAGCAATGATTATAAAATAATAGCCTAACATGATAAAACTATTCATCACCTCAATTTTTAAGATGGCGAAACCCGAACTCAAAAAGACTATAAAAGTTCTAAAATAGGCTAAAAAGGTACGCTCGTTAGCAAGTTTAGTCCTCTCCAAAGCCAACAAGTCAGTTCTATTCATTTCGTTATTACTCATCATCTTTTTCTGGTTTAAAAATTCAATCTTCTCTCATTAAAATATAGTCGCTTGCAGCTTTTGAATGAATATCGGTGGTATTAAAAACCGGCACGCTTAAATCATTCTGGGAAATCATTAACGGAAACTCGGTACAGCCCAACACAACACCTTCGGCTCCCCTATCAATCATTGATTTTAAAACATTTAAAACATACTGTTTTGAAGTCTCTTTAATATGGCCAAATGTTAACTCCTCCTGAATAATTCGGTGTAACTCGTTAATAAGCGAGCTCTCTTTAGGCACTAATACCTCTATGTTAAATTTAGAGATTCTATTTGTAATGAAATCTTCTTCCATCGAAAATTTTGTGCCAATAAAACAAACTTTGCGTATGTCCTTGCCCCGAATGGCTTTTGCTGTAGCATCGGCAATATGTATAATGGGAATATCCAATCTTTCATTCACCGTTTCATAAACTTTATGAGGTGTATTGGCACAAAACATAATTGATTCTGCACCCGCCTTTTGAAGACGCAGTGCTGCATCAGTAATCAAGTCAGCCACTCCACCCCAATTATCTTGCTTTTGATAGTGATGAATTAATGACTGATTAAGATTAAAAAGCAATAAGGGTGGATTGGTATTGTCACCAAAATAATCATTAACAGTCTTATTGATGTTACGATAGTATTCTACTGAGGAATGCCAGGAGGTTCCACCAATTAAACCAAGCATTTTCATTTTTGTATCATCAACCATTTCTTTTTTTTATATTCTAAGATAAGTAATAAACCAATTTTTCCCATAATATTCCTTGTTTCTTCCTTCAAAAAAACGCAAGCAATTTATAAAAGCACCTTACTATTAGCAATTGCTATAATACCAATAACTAATGATGCCTATTCAACTTTCAATGATTAAATATAGAAAATCATCTACCCTACAGCTTTTTATTAAAAAAATTGCTTTTAATATATAGTATTTACACATAAAAAGTAGTTTTGTAAAGCAAAGCCTCTCTAAAAAATGGGGTGAAGCAGCAAAAATAAATTTAAATCGGATCATAAAAATATCAAGCAGATGAAAAACTTGCTTTCCATTGCACTCATTATAACCTTCATTGCAGGAAGTTTAAGAACAACTCAGGCCCAGCAAACAACACCATTAAAATTAAATCTTGAAGATTTGTATACAAACAATGTCTTCAGACAAAAAGGGATTCAGTCTGTTCGATGGATGAAGGACAACCAGGGGTATTCAACACTTGAAGCGAATGAAAAAATTGGCGGGAAAGATATTGTGAGCCATGATATCATAACAGGAGCACGCAAAGTGGAGGTTTCAGCTAAAATGCTGATTCCGGAAGGAAAAACAAGACCTATAGTCATCTATAATTATTCTTGGTCAAACGATAACAGCAAACTATTAATCTTCACCAACACGCGCAAGGTATGGCGCTACCACACACGAGGAGATTATTGGGTGCTCGACTTAAAAAGCGGGCAACTCACTCAGATAGCTAGTGCTTTAGAATCCACCTGGCTGATGTTTGCAAAATTTTCGCCCGATGCTAAAAAAGTGGGTTTTGTTTATAAGCAAAACATATATGTTCAGGATTTACAAACAGGCCATTTAGAACAGTTGACTGCCGACGGAGCAGACAATATTATCAACGGCACCTTCGATTGGGCCTATGAAGAAGAACTTAGCTGCCGCGACGGATTTCGTTGGAGTCCTGACAGCAAAAAGCTTGCTTTCTGGCAAATGGATACCCAGGGAACAGGCACATTTTATATGATCAACAACATCGATTCTATCTATCCTAAAATAATACCTCTACCCTATCCCAAGGTTGGAACTGCTAATTCGTCGGCTAAAATTGGAACTATTACCCTTTCTGATAAAAATATTAAATGGGTGGATATTCCCGGCGACCCCCGAAATCATTATCTGGCTCGTATGGAGTGGGCTAATTCATCAGAAGAATTGATTATTCAACAATTAAATCGCGAACAGAATACCAATAAAATATATCTGGCCAAGGCCTATAGTGGTGAGAGCAAAAATATTTACACCGAGAAAGTAAGCACCTGGCTCGATGTATACGATAAGCTCACCTGGCTTGATGGCAAAAAAGAATTTACCTGGTTAAGTGACCAAAGCGGATGGCTTCATCTGAATAAAGTTTCAGCAGAAAGCGGGGCAATTAGTCCCATCACCTCAGGCAATTTTGAGGTGATTGATTTACTAAATATTGATCAGAATAAAGGCTGGGTTTATTTCTTGGCCTCTCCCGATAATGCCACCCAAAAATACCTATACCGAAGTAGGCTTAACGGAAAAGGTGAAGCAGAAAGGCTTTCGCCTAAGGACCAACCCGGACAACATACTTACAACATTTCTCCTGATTGCAAATATGCCATTCATACTTTTTCAAATCATCACACAGCGCCTGTATACTCCGTTATCTCGTTACCCAATCATAAAGTATTACGTGTGTTAGAAGACAATAGTGAGCTTAATAATACCCTGAAGAAATACGATATTCCTGAAAAAGAATTCCTAAAAATAAAAACAGATGAAGGAATGGTGTTTGATGCCTGGATGATTAAACCTAGCGATTTTGACCCTGCTAAAAAATATCCGGTGATATTTTATGTGTACGGCGAACCTGCCAGCGCCACGGTTCAGGATAAATGGGTAGGTAACCTTTGGGATCAATTATTGGCACAGGAAGGCTACATTGTTATTAGCGTAGACAACCGTGGAACCAATACACCCCGAGGACGCGAATTCAGGAAGTGTGTGTACGAAAAAATTGGTATCCTGGCCCCCATCGATCAGGCCGCTTGTGCTCGAAAGGTAATGGAATGGGATTTTGTGGATCCCGACCGTATTGGAATATGGGGATGGAGCGGTGGTGGCTCAAACACCTTAAATTGCATCTTTCGTTATCCTGAAATATACAAAACAGGTATTGCCATTGCCTTTATCAGCAATCAGTTGCTGTATGACAATATTTATCAGGAACGTTACATGAACCTGCCCATTAATAATATGGAGGGATATAGAGATGGCAGTCCGATTACCCATGCCAAAAACCTCGAAGGAAACCTGCTATTGATTCATGGTTCGGGCGATGATAACTGTCACTACCAAAGTTGCCAAATGCTGGTTAACGAACTGGTTAAACAAAATAAATACTTTACAATGATCGATTACCCCATGCGTTCGCACAGCATTAACGAAAGAGAAAATACCACCCTACACCTAAGAATGACCATGTTGAATTATTGGAAAAAGAATTTAACTGCTGGAGGAAAATAACAAATAATTAAATGAGGAAGAAAGCTTAAAGACTAAGTCTAAATAGTTTTTAAGCTTCCTGTCTTCTTACTTATAAACCACACTGAAAAAAAACAGATGTTTCAAAAAACAACGTACATAGAAAGAAGAAAAATACTCAAAGAAAAAGTTGGATCAGGATTGGTTTTGTTGTTTGGTAACGAAGAATCTCCCATGAATTATGCCGACAATACCTTCCCTTTCAGACAGGATAGTACTTTTTTGTATTACTTTGGACTAAACCGTCCGAATTTGGCTGCTGTAATTGATATTGATAAGGATACTGAAGTAATTTTTGGCGACGAATATACGGTTGAAGATTTTGTTTGGCGGGGATCTCAGCCAACAATTGCCGAAAAGGCTGAACAATGTGGCGTAACCAAGGTTCAGGCTGCTAAAGAAATATCCATCGTTCTGTCCCGGGCAAAACAGGCGAAGCAAGCCATACATTTTTTGCCATTATACCGACCCGAAAATAAAATAAAACTCCAGCATCTGATTGGCATAACACCTGAAGCAATAGGTTCTCAGTTCTCCGTTGATCTGGTCAAAACAGTGGTGAGTCAACGCGAAATAAAATCGGATGAAGAAATAGCTCAAATAGAACTGTCTGTGGATATTTCGGTAGATATGCATATGGCAGCTATGAGATATGCCAGACCGGGAATGTCAGAAGCACAAGTGACTGCTGAAATACATAAGGTTGCTCTAGCAGCAGGAGGCACCCTGTCTTTTCCTATCATTGCCACCAAAAATGGCCAGACTTTACACAATCATTTCCACGGAAATACCATTAACCATGGTGATTTATTTCTGATTGATGCCGGCTATGAAAATGAAATGTGCTATGCTGGTGACTTGTCAAGTACCATTCCTGTGAGTAAAACCTTCACTACGCTTCAAAAAGAAATTTATCAGTTAACACTCGATTCGCATCAGGCAGCCATCGATGCTCTGGGACCTGACATTCCTTACCGAGCTGCGCACAAAGCAGCTTGCACTACCATTTTTGATGGTTTAAAAGCTATGGGATTTACCAAAGGAGATGCTAATGATGCCTATGAAGCAGGAGCTCATGCCTTGTTTTTTCCTTGCGGAACAGGACATATGATGGGCTTGGATGTACACGATATGGAAGACCTGGGTGAAGTATGGGTAGGATACGATGGCCAGCCCAAAAGCACTCAGTTTGGTTTGAAGTCCTTGCGCCTTGCCAAACCATTACAAGCCGGACATGTATTTACCATAGAGCCCGGTATCTATTTTATTCCGGATTTAATTGACCTATGGAGAAGTCAGCATAAATTCAATGATTTTATTAACTGGAACAAAGTAGATTCGTACCGTAACTTTGGCGGCATAAGAAACGAGGAAGATTTTGTTATGACCCAAACAGGTGCCAAACTATTGGGTAAGCCTAAACCCAAATCCATTAAAGAAATAGAATCGATACGTGAAACAATGGACTAAAAATCAGCAGGGGAATTTGTATTTGTGATGTTTGATTGACTCATATAGTCCCCTTGTTCTGCCATCCAATGTTGAATAGCATTTTGGAGTTTGTCTTTTATGGCGTTAAATTCCGGATCATTGGCCAAATTATTTAATTCTTCAGGATCCTTATCTAAGTCGAAAAGTTCAAATTCAGGGTGCTTTCTAAAGCGTTGAATTAAAGCACTGGCCGTTTTATCATGACCCGCATCAACAAGCCACGATAAATACATCTTACGCACATGTCTGTCTTCCCTTTTGTCAACATATCCATAGTCGAAACCATTGATTGTACGCACAGCATAAAGATTATCGGCCATGAGGTTCCAAATCAATTTATAATGTCCATCGGTCACTGCGCGGCTGGCAAACTCAGCACCCTCATTACCGCTATTGTACATGAAAAAAGCATACTCGCGATGCTGCTCTGTTTCTCCTTTTAAAAGAGGGAGCAAACTTCTCCCATCTATATTTTCAGGAACAGCACCTCCCGCGGCATCAATTAAGGTGGGCAAAATATCACAGTATTGTGCAATGGCCGGAATCACCTTTTTATGACCATAAGGATCGGGCCATTTGATAACGCAGGCAGAGCGAACACCCCAGTCGTAGGTAGTCCATTTACCCCCAGGCATACCGGCACCATTTTCATCCAAGACAATAAAAGCGGTATTTTTTTCCAGTAGATTCTCCTTAAGCAAGTCTTCGGCTTTACCCACTTGTTCATCAAAGAGCCTGATCTCGGCCAGATACTCACGGTAATACTGGCGCGTCACTTTATTATCCACCAAATTCTTTGGCAATATTAAGTCCTCAATATTCCATCTGCTAGCATCACCCGCATCCCATGGGGCATGGGCATTAACCGAACATATGATCAAACAAAAAGGCTGCTTAGGGTCTCTTGTCATAAATTCTTTTACTCCCTCCCAATCTTCAGGTGTATTCCCATTGCGATTACAATTTTGAGTAAAGCCCTCGATAAACTCAAAGGGATAAACAGACAAAGGACTAAAATGACGTTTACCAGTAAGTCCCACCCGGTAGCCTAATTGTGCTAAATATTGAACAACACTTAAGGTACCCTCTCGTGTTGCCGCATGATTAATTGTACAGCCATTTTTATAAGGCATTAAGCCGGTATACAACTCAGCCCGTGTAGTTGCACACATGGCTTCAGATACAAACATATTTGTAAAGCGAAATCCTTCTTCAGCCAAGCGATCAATATGAGGGCTTGTGCCTGGATTAACAGAACCATAACACCCTATATTGGTAGCACTAATATCATCCCCAAGCATCATAACAAAGTTGGGAGATGATGACTGACTATATAACTGAGGCATTGCTCCCAGGCATAGGATAACTGCCACTATGGCCTTTACTAAATAATGATGCATCCTTACAAATTATTTTTTTAAGTGCCCTACTTCCCTGGTTCCACTTCCTTTTTTAATGCCCACGTTAAGATCACCTAATTCAGCACGGGCCTCTTCTACCACCTGCATCAGTTCTGTCACTTTTTCAGGATAGCTGGCAATCACATTAAACTGTTCACCCGGATCACGACGCATATCGTACAACTCAGGTTCTTCTACGCTCTTCTTTACTTTCTCCCCCTTATTTCCATCGTTACCAGCAGGAGCATCATAGGATTTATAGTTATGGGGTAATACCAATTTCCAGTTCCCTTTTCTAACGGCATTCAGGTTATTTTTCTCAAAGTAATAAAGAATCGTTTGTCTTGGTGTTTGGTCAAAGTTTCCTTTTAACAATGCACTAATATCCACCCCATCAATTTTATTTTCCGACAATTCACCTTGGGTTAAGGAAGCAAGTGTTGGTAGTAAATCAATGGCACAAGCCAGTTTATTACATACTTTACCTTCTGGTACATGATTGGGCCATTTGACAATACAAGGCACCCGTTGACCGCCTTCCCAACTGGTTAATTTCCCCTCTTTTAAACCACCTGCAGAACCGGCATGGTTACCATAGTTAAGCCATGGCCCATTATCGGTAGTAAAAATAACAATGGTATTATCCGTCAGCTTATTCTTGTCAACAGCCTTCAGTATTTCTCCTACCGACCAATCTATCTCCATCATGACATCGCCATACAAACCTTGTTCGCTTTTGCCTCTGAACTTATCCGAAACCCCAAGCGGAACGTGACCCATTGAATGCGGTACATAAAGAAAAAACGGTTGATTGGCATTTCTATTAATAAAATCAACGGCTTTTTCTGTATACAATGTGGTAAGTTTATCTTGATCCTGAAGTGTTTTTAGGGTATCAATAGCCTCATTACCTTCAATCAAAGGCAATTCCGGATACTTCGATTTCCAATCCTTTTCAGGAACCAATTCGGCAGTCACATTGGAACGAGGCCACATATCATTTGAATAGGGTAAGCCCACATACTCATCAAAGCCTTGCTGCAAAGGAAGAAATGGTTTTTGCCAACCCAAGTGCCATTTGCCAAAACAAGCCGTAGCATAGCCCTGATCCTGAAACATCTCACCTATGGTATATTCATTGGCATTCAATCCTATTTTATGGCTTGGCACCAAGGCTTTAGCAATCCCAATACGATTAGGATAACAGCCGGTCATCAACCCGGCACGCGAAGCACTACACACAGGCTGTGCCGAATAAAAATTGGTAAAACGCATACCTTTATTGGCCATTTCATCAAGGTTGGGTGTTTGAAAACCCGTCGCACCATAACATCCCACATCACCATAACCTTCATCATCGATAAATACTAATATCACATTGGGTTTGGCAAGGTCATGCTTAGCTATAGTTGGTTTACACCCAAATAATACTATTAATAGTACGACACCTATAAAAACTCTCATTTTCTTTTATTTTTATTTATTGCAAATTAATCTTTATCTAAAGTATAGATTACAGGTTCTATAGTTCCATCTTTGTGAAAGAACATTTTATCGAAGCAGGCCGAACGCCTATGAAAAGTACCCTCATTTACATCGCCCCGATGATAAAAAAAGTACCACTCTCCTTTAAATTCTATTGCTGAGGCATGATTAGGAGCTCCTGGGGCATCCGGGGCAAGCTCTCCCATCAGGGTAGCATAATGCGGCAGTGGCTCATCGGCCATCCAATATTTGGTGGCCCTACCCACCCTGCCATGAAAATAATACTTACCCTTTCGCTTAAATACGCTCACTGCTTCATTCACATCTCCTTCGCTTATGCGTTGCCATTCGCCATCGAGCTCTATCATATTATCTTTTAATTTTGCGCCCATCATATGCCGGCCATCGCCATTTATATCAACTTTATGGTCATTTCCATAAATGTAAGCTTGTCCGTCATCATCAACAAAAACGCAAGGATCAAAGATAGTAGTAATCTTATCTGTCACCGCTTCTTCCCATGGACCCACCGGGGTACGACTTTTTGCCACACCAATATGGGTTTTATCGTAGGGGAAATAAAAGTAGTACCAGCCATCTTTATAGGCCACGTCAGGCGCATTCATTTGTCCATGTGCCCATGAATATTGGCGTGGTTGTAATACGACCCCGTGATTTATCCAGGTTTTCAAATCGGCCGATTCCAATACCATATAGTCCTGCATACTGCTAAAATTAGTCGCATCAGACTGATCGTGCGAACAGTACACATACACTTTCCCATTAAAAACTTCCACATCCGGGTCGGCGGCATAAAGAAAACCCTCGTCACTTTGCTTTAATATCGGGTTATCCTGACCCAAAGCCACACTCCATAAACCTAAACTCAAAAATACAATTAGTAGCTTATTCACCTTATCCATTCTTTTTATAATACACTTATAGCGACAAAGTTACTCTTTAGATATATCTTTCAGTTTAAATTTTCCGTCAATAATTACGAAGATATTGTCAAATAATAACTTTCAGCTATGTTTTTAACGAAATAGGGTAGCCCGGATAAACATGGTTAAGCTAATCCGAATTTTCTTTCTCTGCCTATTGGCCCATCTTATTTTCAATATGCATGATTATGCAGAATCGAGGTCAGTTAGTCAATCTATCTTCCTTTGTCATCGCTGAAAAAAACGAATAAGGGGGCTTAAAATACTTCAAGCCCCCTTAGTTTATTTCCTCACTGTAATAATTAATATGCTGTTAATGCCCCTTCAGGATCAGGCATCCGATTTGATGTAGTGCTTGCATCGCCATACCAATACATGCCAACGCCATAGCCCATTTCACAATCGGTCCAACTCCATACTTCCATATCCAGTTGAAGAGAACTACCAAATGGCATCACATCCAAGGCACGAGAACGTGTTTCGGTACTATAGCCTAAGGTATTCTTTTCAAATTCTGTGGTCTTTCTATTCAATTTATTGTACACATGACTGCGTGGCTGCGCATGAAAGGGGTGCTCGTAAAAATCCGTACTCATACCACCCCATGAATAACCATAATAATCCTCCGTACCGGTACCAAAAATAGATGGGAAATCTTCACCATCCACATATATTTTCTCATCACCTTCACCCCACCATTTCTCAACAGGGTTCATAATGGTAAGCGCATCACCCACATAAACACCGCGCCCTTTTAATGTTACATAGTTCCAGTCGGAGTAAGGACGTGTAGCAACAGGATATTGGCCACGCCAGGCGGCATTAAAATAAAGACTATTTTCATCCCATTTCCAATCGCCTACTACGGCTTTCAATTGAAAATCTACCGATTCATCGCTCAAATTAAGTACTGAAACCTTTGCCGATTTCTGATAAGGCATCACCCAACGACACGACATCGTTCCATCTTCACTAACGGTACGATACCAACCCTGGTAAGGATTTAAACCAATTCCTGAACCAAAGAAATCACCTACAGGGCACCATACTGTCTGTTGCCCATCAAACTCCATTTTAAGAACAACAGAACGCATCACCATAGAGTCGGCGTAGCTCCCCAGCTTAAGCGAAAGCGCACGGATAGCCGAAGTACCCTGAGGCATATCAATGGCCTTTTCTTCTTGTGCAGCCAATGTTTTGTTTAATCTTATAACATCTCCTTCTGTTGTATTTTTAGGAGCAAGCAAGCTTTCACAAACCTGTGTAATTTGTCCTTCCGCCTTGTTAAAGTCTTCCAAAGTAAAGGTTTTGATGGCTGTCCCTTGATCATACTCCCTATAGGTAAATTGATAGAAAAAAGGTCTTTCGGTTACCGTAACCTTACAACTTTTAGCATAGGGAATAGGAAAAAATGAAACCGCAGAACGCAATGATTTATGCGCCAAAGGAAAAGGAATTAGTCCTGTTCCATTCAGTAAGCCCAACATATTACCTTGCAGTACCGGCTCTGTTGCACCATCCAAATAAAATTTGATGACAATATCTGTCGACGGTGTTTTTGCACTCAAAAAGGGCATCCAGGTACGTACAATTGCACCAGCTCCCTGGTGATCCATTAATACCCATTCTTGCTGCCCATTATTCTCTTCTACACGTATAAAGTTACTGTCCTTTTCATTGGAATTAAAATCATGATTATTAAACCAAGCTATTGAATCCTCCGGACTCACAGAAACACGGTTATAACTACTCGCTTGTTTTAATCGAAAGTTAGATTGAGGATAACTTGCAACAGCATCACGATCAACCATTTCCTTTAATAGGGATGTAATACTTATTTCTTTTTCTTTTGGGGCACAGGAATATAAAACGAGCAATGCCACGATAAGTAGGTTCGTAAATCGGAACCCTTTTGTTACAAGATACTTCATGTTATTTTTTAGTTTAATGTTATCTTTTATAGTTTATAACTCCAAATATGAAAAATTTTTAGCAACTATCATTATGCCTTAGTGATAATTGCGTCATTAATTTCTTCCTAAATCTATTACTCACCCGATCTATAATGCGGACTTCCCTTGAGCCAATCATAGTCTTTATACTGGTATTCATCTTTATCGCCCTCTCCTTTCATAAGTTTTTGCCAAAGAGGCGGTTGACTAGACTGATTTAATGTTTGCCAACGCGCTAACATTTTTTGTACTCGTTCTGGTTGGCTATGAGATAAATCTGTTGCTTCAGAAAGATCATCTTTCAGATTAAATAATTGTACCTTATCTTTTTGAACAATCAGTTTATAGTCACCCACGCGTAAAACACCGCTTTGTTCATGAAAGGTTCTGCCAATACGCCAGAAGAGTTCATTGTGTGGAGCTTTATTGGTTTGAGCTGTGATATAAGATGATATATCGGCACCATCCAGCTCTGTTTCGGATAAATCTCCGCCAGCAAGAGCCACCGAGGTAGCTCCAATATCGAGTGTAGTAACCGCCTCATTTAAAACAGTACCCGATTTAATCTTACCCGGCCAGCTAACAACTAAAGGCACACGAAGACCGCCTTCGTAGCTACTCCATTTAGCACCACGTAATGGACGATTATCACTGGTACGCTTCATACCTCCATTATCACTTAGGAACCATACAATTGTATTTTCAGAGAGATTTAATCGTTCAAGCGTTTCTATTAACTGCCCTACTCCTTTATCAAACTCATAAGTCATAGCCGCATAAACCGAACGGTTTTGGGGTTTAACACCTGGTATTACGGTCATCGCTTCTTCGGGAAATATGGCTATGGTTTCTTCCGGAGCTTCTAAATACTCATGCGGAGCATTATATGACATAAATAGGAAGAAAGGGTTTTCCTTATTTCGCTCAATAAACGCAACTCCCTGATCTGTTAATTCATGTGTTAAGTATTGATCCCACTCAACGGGTTCGTAGTTATGAATAATAGGCAATGTGTGGTGCATATCTCGCATACCATACGGTTTCTTCATTTCTGTGTATTTTCCATCGTAAGAAAGATGATCCATAGGATAATAAAGATGACCTCCACTGAGGAAACCATACCAATCGTTGTATCCCATTTTATTTGGGTGTTGATGCGGCGCTGTTCCCATATGCCATTTACCTACCCCTCCAGTAACATAACCCTGCTCTTGCATATAGGCAGCCACAGTTTTTACCGTTGAGGGTAGCCCCTGTTTGGGATCCAACGGCGCTCCTGGGTTTCCGTACCATCCAAAAGAGGATTGCATACGTCCGGTTATAAATCCTGCACGCGAAGGTCCACACATAGGTCCTGTCACGTAACCTGACGACAGTATAGCTCCATTCTTCGCTAACTTGTCGATATTAGGTGTAGGAATATCTTTACAACCATTATAACCAACATCTGCATAACCCAAATCGTCGGCCATAATTACAATGACATTAGGAGGTATAAGTTTTTTGGGTATTTTAGCACAACTGGTACCCAACAAAAATATGAAGATGGCAGTACTAATTCTTGAAATAATAAAAATATTACTTTTCATTTATTTATAACTGTTATCATAATTATTTATGAGTCTTCCTTTTTTTGCTTAGGCATGTACTTTACTAAAATAGCTTTCATTTCTTTAACAACTTCTGGATACTGATTGTAAAGATTAGTGGTTTCTTCCACATCTTCTTTAAGATTATAAAGTTGAGCAGGTGGTGCATCTTTTTTTATTTTGCCATCTTCAATATCGCTATTGATTTCTCCGGTAAATGATATTGCAGCCGGGCCTCCAAAACCATGATTACCATGTTTGACAGACGCAAAGCCTCCTCCTCCTTGGGCATTAATGTACAACCAATCGTTTTTACGAATAGCCAGATGTGATTTTTTTTGAGCTGCAAGAATTACTTCTTTCCTTAACTGTTTATTAGTTGTACCAGTAATTGCTCCCAACATATTTTCACTATCCACCCCTTGATCTTTGTCAATATTTTGACCTGTAAGTGCTGCTAAGGTCGCAAGCATATCAACATTACAAATCAACTGATCAGACACTGTTCCTCCTTTAATTTTACCTGGCCAGTGTACAATAAATGGAATACGATGTCCACCCTCCCAGGCATCAAATTTAAATCCTAATAAATCGCCATTCAATTTATGCCCTTGTCCCCATGCTTTTTGACCGGTTGCGTTAAACATACCGCCATTGTCGCTAGTGAAAATCACAAGAGTATTTTCAGCCACTCCCATTTCTTCAAGGGTTTGCATTACTTCACCAACTATCCAATCTAATTCGTGCACAAAATCACCATACAAACCACACTTGCTGGTACCAACAAACTGAGGGGCTGGGGTAAAAGGGTGGTGAATATTTGTTGTGGCATAATACAGAAAAAAAGGTTTCTCTTTTTGTCCTTTTATCCAGTTAAGGGCTTTTTCTTTTAAATGAGTGCCTACTTCTTCATCAACATATAATTCATGCGCTTTATCCGCTCCTCCTATTTCATTCAGTTTCATTTTTTCGAATACTTCCTTTGTTTTTGCTTTTTTGCCATAAACAAAAGGATCATTCTCTGCCAAGCCAACTACATTATGGTTTTCGACATACACAAAGGGAGGATGACTGTTTACCACCGGTACACCATAATAATAATCAAAGCCTAATTCATTTGGACCAGGCGTTAAAGGTTTATTCCAATCTGTAGGCTCTGTTGTTCCGAAACCAAGATGCCATTTACCAATACAGGCCGTCGAATAACCAGCCTTTTTAAGCAAAGAGGCTAAGGTTTCTTTATGGGTATCAATTATCAACTTACTTTTTAGAAAAACAGGATTATTTAGATTTCCATGACGAAGAGGATATTCGCCTGTAAGCAAAGCATATCGTGAAGGGCTGCAAACTGCCGATGCAGAATGGGCATCGGTAAACATACGACCTTCTTTTGCCAACTTATCAATATTTGGTGTTTGCAGCTTGGTAGCTCCATAACATCCTAAATCGCCATACCCAAGATCATCGGCATTAATTAAAACGATGTTAGGTAATACTTCTTTTTTAGCCGAAATAGAGCAACTTTGGGCTAAAGTAAAAATTATCGCCACACAAAATGTTACCAAAAAAATTCTACTATTTAATTCTAATTTCTTCATATAGGGTATCTATTTGAGTAATTTACATCTCTCATTTCTAAATCTCTAAAACAATCATAAGCTTAGCATTAAATTCATTTAGTCGCTTTTTTTTATTAAAACCTGCTTTTCATGAAAAAAAGAATACCAAAATAGCATTTACAGCACTATACCCTTATTATTACTTAATATTTGAAGTATCACTAAATTTAGACATACAAAACTATATGAATAACAAATACTATCAAATACTTTTGGGTTATCGTCTTGTCTGCTTTTTTTCTTCTTTTGCTATATAACACTCCAATATCGCTTCCATCTCTTTTACAACTTCAGGGTACTGATTGTAAAGATTAGTGGTCTCTTCCACATCCTCTTCCATATTATAAAGCTGAGCTGGTGGCGCATCCTCTTTTACTTTACCATTTTCTATATCACTATTCTCTCTTCCTGAATAAGTAACTGCTCCGGGTCCTCCCTTTGCATGTTGTTTAGGGTTAAAGCCAAAACCACCATCTCCCTGTGCGCCAATATACATCCACTTACCTTTACGCACGGCTAGGTTTTTTCCTTTAAATGGAGCAAGGATTAAATGATCTCGATGCAAAGTGGCAGAATCGCTAAAAAGCACAGGCAAAATATTCATTCCATCGCACACCTGATCTTTCTCTATTCGCTGATTTGTTAAACTTGCAAATGTGGGCAGCATATCTACATTACAAATAAGCTGATCTGAAACACTACTTGCCTTGATCTTACCCGGCCAACGTGCAATAAACGGGATACGGTGTCCTCCTTCCCACGCGCCAAATTTAAAGCCCAATAAATCACCATTCTGACGGTGACCTGCTTCCCAAGTAAGCATACTGGCCTTGTTTAACATACCTCCATTATCACTGGTAAACACCACCAAGGTATTTTCTGTTAAGCCATTCTCTTCTAAACACTTCAGTAGTTCACCCACCATCCAATCGAGTTCATGAATAAAGTCGCCATACAAACCACACTGACTGGAGCCTTTAAATCGTGGATTGGGTGTATAGGGATGGTGAATATTGGTAGTTGGAAAATAAAGGAAGAAAGGCTTTTCTTTGTGCTCATTGATCCATCCTATTGCTTTTTCCGTTAACAAAGTAGCTGTACGCTCATCGTCGTACATTTTATGCGCTTCCAAAGCCCCCGAAAACTTATTGAGCGTTTTACGACCTGCTTCTTCTGGAAAAGTTGGGGTAGGCGAAAAGGGTTCTTTGCCATAAACCAAAGGATCATTCGGATCGTAACCTACAATGTGGTCATTCTCTACATACACATAAGGGAAGCCACTATTTACTTTAGGTACACCAAAATAATAATCGAAACCAAGTTCTAACGGACCCGGGCGCAATGGCTTATTCCAGTCCGTTTTATCTGTCCCAAAACCTAAATGCCATTTCCCTATAGCCGCAGTTGCGTAACCTTTATTTTTAAACAACTGGCCAAGTGACAACTTAGCTGTATCAATCAATAAAGGCTGATTATGGCTACAAGGACCCCAAATCCCTTTCCCATTATTGCCACGTAAAGGATATTCGCCTGTTAACAGTGCATAACGCGAAGGGGTGCAAACAGCCGATGCCGAATGGGCATCGGTAAACATACGGCCTTCTTTAGCCAATTGGTCGATCTTGGGGGTCTGCACTTTGGTAGCCCCATAGCAACCTACATCGCCATAGCCAAGGTCATCAACAAAGATGAATACCACATTGGGTTGTTCTTGTTCAATGGCTTTAGAGCTATTACAAGCACTAAAAAGAAATAAAACAATCACTACTAAAAAGCTATATTTCACTTTCATATGTTTATAATTTGATTTTTATTTGCCATATATAATTCGCTATGAAAGACATTTACCTCCTGATAAATAGAGATAAGTTGTGTGAAAACTGAGTTCTCATGGCTCGCTTTATATCATTTGTAATTTTAGATTATCAATTTGTTATTCTTAATCTATAATTTTCTCAAAAGGCGGAACCCTTTGGTCGCTTCCTATTATCTCAACATCTCCCAGTTCTGTTCTTACCCTGTCAGCTTCTTTTAAAAGCTCTTGCACTATTTCAGGATATTGGTTCGAAACATCTGTCAACTCCCCCATGTCGGTATCGAGATTAAATAAGAGAAGCCTATCCAACACTTCTAACCCTTTACATGAAATATTTTTCAAATTAGTACCTCGAAATGGTTCGGCATTCCCTTTATTAGACCAAAAAGGCTGATCGCTTAAAGTACGAGGTAGGTGTAATTTCCATGATCCTTTCCTTATCGCCTGCAGGTTCATTCCATTATAATAGTAGTAAAATTCATGAGGTGACTTACCCTTACCAGCTTGGAGTATTGGTAAAATATCTTCGCCATCATAAATACGGTCTCTCGGCATTTCGGCACCCCCTAAAGCAGCAATAGTGGGAAATAAATCCATTGAAGAGAGTAAGGTATTACAATCACCTATAGCTACTTTCCCTGGCCAGCGAAAAATAGCCGGGATACGAAATCCTCCCTCCATGGTACAATATTTTCCACCATTGAGAGGACCGGCAGATCCACCAAAATGACAAACTGCC
This sequence comes from Saccharicrinis sp., assembly GCA_041595375.1. Classification (GTDB taxonomy): domain Bacteria; phylum Bacteroidota; class Bacteroidia; order Bacteroidales; family Marinilabiliaceae; genus Saccharicrinis. Next base: position 13,966 of record JBFHKL010000010.1, on the reverse strand, counting down.
GGACCATTATCTGAAAGAAAAATAACTAAGGTATGATCATCCAAACCTAAATCGGTAAGCGATTCTAATACTTTACCTACATAAAAATCTAGTTCTTGCGTATAATCACCATAGAGGCTTCCTTTAGATGTACCTATAAATTCGGGGCTTGGCATAATGGGTGAATGCACTGCATTATGGGCCAGATACAGGAAGAAAGGCTCTTCTTTGTTTTCTGTCATAAAGCGAATCGCTCTATCTGTATAACTCGACATCAAAGATTCGTATGGCACATTATCGTTAACCAGCTTCTTTCCTTCGTAAAGACGATGTAATTTTGGTGCTGTCTTAACCCAGTTCGATTCGATACCATAGAATTCATCAAAGCCCCTATCGGTAGGATGAAAACCATCCTCGAGCCCCAAGTGCCACTTTCCAATACACATGGTTGCATAACCTGCCTCTTTCAACAGACTGGATATGGTCATTTCATCGGGGTGCAGACCTTTAAATTCATATTCTAATGTTTTGCTTTGTGTACCCGGAAATCCCGGCTGACCGCAACGCATAGGATAGCGCCCCGTCATTAGCGAAGCACGTGATGGACCGCAAACCGGTGCGGCCACATGAAAATCGGTACAGCGTAAACCTTCCCTTGCGAGTTGATCTAACGCTGGGGTGTTTACATCCTGTGCGCCATAACAGCTTAGGTCGCCATAGCCTAAATCGTCGGCAAAAATGAGAAGAACGTTGGGTTTGCTATCAAGAGCAGATTGCTGTGCGAAAAGCACAACCTGCACATTAAATATAAAAATAAGACTTGCTATCAGTTTTGTTAATTGGCTTTGTGAAAAATTCATATCATCTAAAATATTTAATTCATTTAACAACCTAACATTTCCTCTTTCCTTTGAACACAAAATGTTCGGTAGGCAAATGGCTGTGTTTTATAAGCTCTAGCATTTCGGCTGTCACTCCAAGATATTGAATGCGGAAAATTTTTCTTATCCATAACATCTTAAATTCCAGTAGACCATAGCGTAGACCAAAATAGAAATGATATTGGGCATTTACTCTTCTTTATGCCGAGTACAAGAAGTAATAAAAACATATTCCACAAAAGTTAACATGATTATCCTATTCAAGGTCATGTGTCTATAATATTCTTTTAATGGCCACATAATCTATCCCGATTTTTCGGGGGCTCCTTTCATCTGCTACTTTGTTTTGATCGTGCATTTTGAACTTGTTAACCATGGAGAGCTGAACTCCACCTCAATATCGCCTTGTTTTCCGGAGGCCTGTATATAGGCTATCATTTTACCCATATAGACACGTTGCTTATTATCGCGATAATCGCCCATATCGCGGTCATCTCCTGCTTCTAACCCAAGCAACTTTGCCGGGCCATTTATAGTGCACGTAATTTCGTTATCGGAAAGCAATACCGGTATCCCATCTTCGTCCACAATGCTAATTGCGATTTGTGCCAATCCTTTATTTGCCGAGATGACCATTTTATCTTGATGAACAATAATAGCATGAGGCCTTTTTGACGTTTGTATGGTTGATTTGCATGCTGCATTACCCGACGCATCTAAACCCACTACTTCAAGTTTGCCTGCTTCAAAGGGGATTTCCCAGATAAACACCCCGGTTTCTTTATCGTATTCTTTAACATCACCAAGCTGCTTACCGTTCAACATCAGTTGTGCCTTAGTAGAATTTGTAAAAGCCAGAACTTTAACCACTTCACCTTTATCGTAATTCCAAACAGGCCAAGCTTGACGAATTAGCTTATTTGTGTTTAAATTTATATTACTTGTTCCAAGGTAAGCTACCGGCTGTTGGCTCCACAGTGCTCTGCGAAACTCTCCACGTGGCTTAACAAATCCGGCATAATTTAATAAACCGCCATTTCCACCACGCGCCGGCCATTTTCCTGATTCTCCCAAATAATCAATCCCTGTCCAAAGAAACTGAGCAGCAATAAAATCATTATTTTTCACGGCATTCCATGCACTCATAGAGTGGCCATTTTCACTGCCATAAATCACCCGTTCAGGATATTTCTCATGATCGATATCGTAACGGTTTTCAGTATAATTGTACCCACAAATATCGAGACATGCAGGATAGTCTGTTTCGTTCGACATGATTACTCCCGCCAAGGCAGCAGTTACCGGCCTAGAGACGTCGTGCTTACGAACTTCCGATGATAGTCGCTTGGCTATATCGCCTAATCTGTCAGCCTGAGGGGCATCGGGCAAATAACCGCCATAAACTTTTTGTTGGATTCTACCATGATCTAAAACCGGATGAGAATAGGGATCATTCGGATAATCCACCTCATTACCAATGCTCCACATAATTATAGATGGATGATTGCGGTCACGCCGTACCATATCGGCCACATCACGGCTGCTCCATTCTTCAAAAAAGTCGTAAGAACCTTCATAGCCCGGTTTTCCCTTATTCCAGCCTACCAGCCATTTACGCTTAGAGAATTCCCATTCATCAAATGCTTCATCCATCACCAATAAACCTAATTCATCGCACAAATCGTACACATCGGGTGCTTGTGGATTATGGCTCATTCGTATGGCATTACAACCCAATTCCTTTAGGGTTTGTAACCTTCGCCACCAAACTTCTTTAGGAACAGCACTACCCAAGCAACCTGCATCGTGATGAATACAAACCCCCTTTATTTTTGTGTTTTTACCGTTGAGGTAAAATCCGGTGTTGGCATCAAAACGAATGCTTCGAATGCCCACTTGGGTTTCAGTTTTGTCCACAATGTTTTTACCTGCAACTATGCTTGTTTTCAGGGTGTAACGATACGGATCATCCAGACCCCAAAGCTCAGGGCTCGTAACTTTTAAAGCAACATTTTCCGTTTGAATGGATTGCGCACTAATCTCTATGGTCTTAATGGCACTTGCTACTTCATTCCCGGCCGAATCGATTAGCACATTCACCAAATTCAAATGCTGTGAATCATCAGTCTCGTTTTTTACGTCCATCGTCACTTCCAGCGTGGCTTTTTTCGTACTAACTTCGGGAGTGGTATAGCGCACTCCCCATTGGTCAAAATGAATTTTTTGGGAGGTAATTAAATACACATTACGGTAAATGCCCGAACCGGTATACCAGCGCGAGTCGGATGATAGGCTATGATCGACCTTAAGCGCAAGCACATTATCATCTGAACGATTAATATACCCTGTAATATCGTAGCAAAAGGATATATACCCATTGGGCCGCTTTCCTACCAGTTGACCATTAATATACACTTCACTCCGGTTGTAAACACCTTCGAAATACAAATAGACTTTTTGGTCTAAAGACAGCTTGGAAAAATCAAGCGTTTTTCGGTACCACCCTATTCCTCCGGGTAAATAACCAGTACAACTTGACAAGCTTGGGCTTAGCGTTGCTTCAATACTCCAATCGTGGGGCAAATCGAGTTTCCTCCATTGGTCATGATCAAATACGCTGTCCTGGGCATTTTTAGGATTATCCAGAGTAAAATACCAGTCATCATTTATTAAATGGCTCTCGCCAAAGGATACCTGAGCGCGACTTGCAGAGGATATAAAAAGAAAAATTATTAAGACAGATAAAACTCGAAGGTGTAGATTTTCGTTCATCACAATTATATTAAGTATTGATTTTAAGGTTAGTGGATGAATCCATTTTATTATTCTTTACTGTTCCCAATGATCCGTTCTGAAAGGATAGGCTGGCAATTCACTTTCGTTAACTAGGTTTACTTTAGGCTTGCCTGCAAAGGCATAACGTACATATAGAGGTTTTTCAATGTCAGGAGAACTTAAAACAACTGTTTCTCCATCTATTTTAGCCGTTGCCTTAACCCACTCGCCAGAGTCATCTGTAATCCAGAATCCGGATGGTGCTTTGTAATTCGTTGTTTTTAGTCCGCTGGCATTGTTAAAATGAACCACAAGCTCATTCTCCTTAATTTCAATATTCTTTAGGTTTGGTCCCATAGCCGAAACATTTTGCCCAAGCGTATTTTTTGCCGCCAGAAGGGCAGCACGCTGACCTATGGGTAGCTTATCGAGCGGATGAATATTATTCACCTCTCCCAAATCAATGGTGTTGATGACCGATACATAAGGCAAATCCAAAGCGGCCATCTGCGACTCGCGCATCCAGGCCCAGGAGGGTTCAGTAGGACTTTCCGGGTCAATCTCTTTTTTATCTTCAATGCCTACCCCATAACCTGGAAGCATCACTACCATAAAATGCAGCTCATCATCCTGCCATTGCTGACGATAAGTTAGTATCCAACTCGTCAGTGCTTCATCGTAATCTTTAATTCCGCAAACCCGGTGAAACCAATTGTTTTCATCCACTTCAGGTAATCCGGACATATAACGCGTATTGCGTTCGCCCTGGTACCATAGCAGTCCGCGACAAGCAAAAGGAATCAAAGGATGCATCATGGCATTGTAAATAATATTAGGATTGCGCCTTAAAAAGATGTTCTCCTTATTTGTCCAGTTATCCGGACGACTCATCAACTCTTCAATACGACTAATTCGCTGAGTGTCTGCATCAAGCTCATTCATGATGGTATCAAAAAGCGGTAATTCCTGGGTCATACTTCGGGGCATCCAGGCTTCAATAGATGAGCTTCCCCAGGCGGTTTTAATGATCCCAACGGGTACCTCAGCCAGATTATTCAAAAAATAAGCAAAGGAAAAAGCCACCGCACTTTTGGGGTGACCAACTTCCCATTGCCCCTTTGTTTCGTCCTGTTCTTCTAAGGCAACTATATTTTTCACATTAAAACTCCTCATATTTTTTACCAGAGGCACCAATCCTCTTATCTCGGGAATGGAGGATGGCGGCATAAACATATTCGATTGGCCAGAACAAATCCAGACTTCTCCAACCAAAATATCCTTTATTAGCACTTCACTTTTACCGGATAGGATCATATCTCTTCCTTCGGCAGATGCGACTAATGGATCTAAGCGAACCATCCATTTTCCATCGGATCCGGCTTTTGTAGTTTTTTCTTGCCCTGCAAATGCCACTGTAATTTTTTCTTTGGGAGAAGCTTGTCCCCATACAGGAACAGCCTTTCCACGTTGCAAAACCATATGGTCGGTAAAAATACTAGCGGGTTTTAACGCTTGCGCAAAAGTCATTGGATTACTTAGAAAAAGTAACGAAATGACAAATAGCATTGTGATTGAAATTCTTTGCATCATTAAATCTTTCAATAATTGTTATTTATCTTCATTTACAGGGATAAGATCATTAGGTGTAAAATAAGGCTCATCACCCAATGGACGTGCATTTTCGCCACGTTGCCCCACATCTCCGATATCTTTTTTAGCCCAATCTAAAAGGTTAGCCAATTCAGCCACCACTTCGGGATTAGCAGGAGCAACATTGTTTGTTTCTCCAATATCTTTATCTAAATTATACAATACATAATCATCAAACAAAACACGATCTTCGGGCGCAACATGGTTTGGCCATTTGGTATAAGAAATCGCTTTTGTATCGGGATGATGTGGCAAATGCAGTTTCCATTTCCCCAACCGTACCGCACGTAATTCCTGGTGTTGGTAATAAAAATACGGACGTTCCAGCTCTGTTTTTTCACCTTTCAGAAGTTCTGAAATATCCACCCCATCAATCACCCGATCTGCAGGAAGATCTGCTCCTGCTAAGTTGGCTATGGTAGGCAGTAAATCGATGGTAGCGGTAAGCTGATCAGATACCGTTCCTTCGGGTACTTTCCCCGGAGCTCTGACGATACACGGCACACGCAAACCACCTTCCCAGGCTGAGGTTTTTGCTCCACGCAGAGGTTTAGCATGACCTGCATGCTCCTTTTTAATCCACCAGGGACCGTTATCGCTGGCAAAAATCACATAGGTATTTTCATCCAAGCCTTGTTCTTTCAACACCTTTATCAGGCGCCCCACATTGTAATCAATCTCTTCCACCACATCACCATAAAAGCCACCTGCCGATTTCCCTTTGAATTCCTCAGAGACGGCCAACTTAGTATGCGGCATGGTGTGAGCCAGATAAATGAAGAAAGGCTGATTCTGGTTCTTTTCAATAAAGTCAATGGCCTCATCGGTATACCTGTGCGTTAACTTCGACATGTCTGTATTCAACTCTACTACTTCTTTATTTCTGATAAGATGTACCCGATTATCATTACTTGTAGGTGTGAAAAATGAGTAGTCGAAGCCCTGATTCACAGGAAGAAGATCGGGGTTAAATTTTTCGGGATTGTGTCCGGCAAGATCCCATTTCCCAATCATGCAAGTGGAGTAACCAACAGGTTTCAGTACCTCGGCAATGGTTACTTCGCTCAGCGACAATTTAGGATGTGGAGCAACGCCGTTATCATTACGCGCATTCCGCAAAGGATAACAACCCGTCATTAAAGCTGCTCGTGAAGGACCGCATACTGTTTGTGCATAGAAACTAGTGAGCTTAATTCCTTCAGAAGCCAGCTTATCGATATTAGGGGTTTTGATATTCGGCGAACCAAAACATCCCAGATCCTGGTAGCCCTGATCATCAGTAAAAATAATAATGAAATTAGGCTTTGCTGTTTTTTTATCCACAGTACACCCTAAAACTAAAACGGCAAGTAAAAAAGTGGAGAGCACTTTCAGAAAACTCTTTTCAATTTTCATACTCCTGCTTTAATTTCTTCGAGTGAAACACCAAATACACGCATTGCAATCGGATTAAGTTCTTCTTCTGTTCCGTGTAAGTGTATGGTTTTTTGAATATGTTGCATCGATTCTCCAGGTGCCAATGCGGCAGCTGGTGAGGAAGACTCTATTTCATAAAAAGGTCCCATAGGATCTACTCCCGGTGCAGGAGGTCCATCGTTATAAGCATTAATCACATCACCACTAAAAGGATCTTTCTGATGTTCCCACATGGAATTCACATATCCATTGGGTGCATCCTGCATATTATACGACAAAATGGTTAAGACCTGTCCGCTAGCATCATAACTCCCGGCAACACCCAGCGAACGTATAGGACTAAGCCCTATCTTACTACGATAAGTACCATCCCCTTTAAGGAAAAGAACCTCATCCTCCACCTGTAAATATTCAGATGGCACTTTGCCAAAATAAGTATCATTTACCCGTGGCCCTAACTCTTTCTCAGCACCTGACTTAAATGGAATAACAATAGTAGTGCTAGGCGATGGATTATACATACCCAACAACCAAATGGAAGGCAAGCCACTTTCCTGAGTCCAGGCTTGATCACCTAAATTGGATAAACGATTATCGGTTTCGTAGGCAACCATACGGATGCCTTCAGCTAATTTTCCACCAACAATGTCTTCAATGGTTGCTTTATCCAACAATTGAATGGATCGCTCAATACCCATTTCGAAAACTGTTCCGCTGTAGTTTTCGAGCCTTGCTTTATGGGTAAAAGTAGCAGAAGACTCTGTACTTTTTACCAATTTGAATTCCTCTGTATCAATCACCGCTGGTGTTTTCCAATTCTCAAAAGTAAAATCATCACCGGGTTTAAAATACAGCGCATATTGACCCCCTTCAGGGCCCAGCCAAAAGCGTTCTTCTCCACCAAAAATATAAATATGCTCTTCTAACTTTCCTTTTTTCTCTTCGTCGGAAAGAAATCCTTTTTCAATGACCGGACGGTTAATCCAACCAAAGCTAGGCCCTGATTTTTGATCGTATGTACTGGTCATCACCCGCCCCTGGTAAGCAGGAACAACTACTATGGCAGCATCTCCCTTCGTCAAGGTTAAAGCATCGCTGTGTTTGTTTAAGAACACCTGATCAGAAGCAAATGCCCCCAGGCTGTCACTTTCTTTCTTTTTTACCGGATTACATGCGAACAGCACGGATAAACATCCAATTAAAATAAATAATTTCATACGTTTTATAAATAAGTATCAAGCCTCAAATATCAAGACTCTAGACTAAATCACATAGCTTAAAAAAGCTTTCAAATTTGCCTAGTGTATCAATTTACCTAGCCTCGAATGTTATGTTTTACTTTTTTTATATAGTCACCAACTATCCTTTTACCTGGTTAAAAGTAAGCAATATCCAACTCTACAAATTACTTAATTCGTTCAATTTGTTTTAAAATTTAATCAATAATCAAAACTACGAATACTAACTTTTATTATCTCTGTATGATTTATAATGGGTATACATAATTTTCAAACATTTATACTTGTCCTCAAGGCAGACTGGCTTTTATTTTTGTTCACTAAGGTTTATTCTTTAAGGAGTTGATGATTGCCGCTTCGCTCCAATTCTCCCTACAGTCGAAGAAAGCATAAAAAAGACCGTCGCTATATTTAAATTGCTAAAAAATTATGTTTTAAAAAATCTGCAATCTGCTGTCCTAGTAATTCATATCCCTGAGGATGATAATGTACATCATCATCACCCTTACCATATTTATCGTGAATACTTATGGATGCCTTATATATATTGTTGGTTTTCACACCATTGGCTTTCATCACCCGTTTGGCAATTCTGTTATATTTCCTAGCATCCTTTGTAAACCTTCCGGCCTCATGGTTGGGCACATAGCTTGTAGTTACAAAGATGAGTTCTGCATCCGTATTTTTGCGCATGATTTTCACAAGCGCATCCAGTTGCTTTTCGTAATCTTCCAAGCTAAAGGTGATTGTTCCATTCTCTTTATCCCTTTGCCCTTGGTTTTTTGAATCAGGATGGCGATAACATAAGTCCCACAAGCCCCAATTAAACTGGATAATATCCCACTCATCTGCAGCTATCCATTCTTCAATATTTTTTAGTCCCTTACCCGTGTGTTGGGCATTTCCCGGATTATGTGAAACATCAGCAAGATCTTTCAGGTTATCACGAACAAAAGGGGTATAACCAATGGAAATAGAGTCTCCTATGATTAATATTTTGATTTTATCTTGCTTGAAACTTGTTGTTGCAAACAGAATGATAAACAAGACAAATGTTACTTTGAAATTCTTCGTATTCATTTTTTATCAAGTTAAATAGTTTTTAATTTTATGTTTGGTAAAACTCGCTCCCCGCCTTTAAAGTGACCTACATGTAAATCATCATTGCATTCCTTCAGTAATTTTTCCTTCAAATCTTGAAACATTTCGGGGTATTGCGCTATCAGATTGTTTTCTTCCCGGTAATCATTAGGAAGATAATACAGTTGAAAAATATCTTTGGGGGCATAGTGTCTTAACTTCCAACCATCATTTGTGACTAATGCAGCTCCCATGTAGGAACCAAAGACCGTATATTCTCTTTTGCTGTCATTTTTTTTACCCTGTAACTCGGGCCAGTAGGACTTGCTGTGTTTTTCTTCCGGCAACGATACATTCAACAGGTCTGCAAATGTGGCCATCATATCATAGTTGGCTACCAGCTGATCTATTGTTCTTCCCCCTTCTATATGTCCTTTCCAGTAGTAATATAGTGGCACGCGAACACCTCCTTCCCAGTTACTCCGCTTCAGCCCTGCCATACCATCATTGCCATTAAATACATCAACAGCTGTATTGCTGTAGTATTTCGTATCGATATTATCGAATCCCTCATCGGTAATTATATTCTTATTGGTAGGTTTTAAAAGTTTTCCCTTGCTGGGGTAATAGATCTCATGCCCGTTGTCGGCACTAAAAACGATGATAGTATGATCGATCAAATCTAGTTCTTCTAATTCCTTCACGATATTCCCAACGTGATCGTCTAACATCTTCACCATGGAAGCATAGGCTTTCTCAATTTCAGTTAAATTGGGATTGTTGGCAAAATCCTGATGTATCTCGGGTATAGCAGTAGGGCCGTGTGGAAGTTGCGTAGGATGATAGATAAAGAACTTCTCATCTTTATGCTCTCTGATGAAATCAATGATCTTGTCCTTAAAAATATTTTGGGAATAAACCGCCCTACCTTCTTTCTTCCATCGATGCGCATATCCTCCATCTTCATCATGCTCGTACGTTTTACCACAGTTTGCCTCAGTATTTCCAGAAATGGTTACTTTTTTACCATTATCGAATAAAAACGGAGGATAATAACCATGGCAGCGAACATGGTCATAATAGCCATAATAGTAATCCCAGCCATGTCTTTTAAGTTGCTTATGAGTAGTTGCGAATCCCCAGTCCAACTTACCAACCTGTGCCGTTACATAGCCGGCTTTTTGAAACACCTGGGCCAGGAATACCTCATCTTCAGGAATATCTCCATACTGCTTATCCAAAGCCTTCTGTATCCTCTCTGCCGACACCGTAGAATCTACACTTAACTTTTTATATACTCCTCCACGCGATAATTTCCACTTATCATTTTGCAAATCGTGATAACCTGTGAGTAAACTGGCTCTTGCAGGAGCGCAAAACATACACCCGTATACATTTTCAAATCGAACGCCTCTTCCGGATAACTTATCGATATTGGGCGTTTTTATTATTTTTTGTCCTTCACAAGACAACAATCCACGACCTAAATCATCGGCATAAATAAAAATTACGTTTGGCGTATCAGGTGTTTTTTTTGAACACGAAATAAATAGTGCGCTTAACAGTAATGCAACAACAATTTTTCTCATTTCCTTATCATTTAATCTGCAGGGTTTCTCCTTCAGCAATGGTTTTTCCTTTCAATTTCTTTGAGCCTAAACCTTCTATGGCAAAGGTATCCAGCTCCAACTGTCCGTAAAGCACGGTTAAAAATGCTTCTCCATCTTTTACCTCGCATGTACCCCAACTGTAGCCGTTGCTCCAGAAATAAATTCCCGGTTCTGATGTAAAGCGCATTGATTTTTCAACACCCGAATAATGAAATCCTGATGAGGCCAACACACCACCCCACGCCATCATACTGCGCGCATAGTGATGACCATATTCTGCTTCGTTAAAAGGATTACGTTTTTTACCATCGTAACGATTGCGAATATCCTGGATGGTTTTTAAGCCTTCGTCGGTCTGACCTTCGTATAGCATCTCCACAGCAGCAGCATGCTCAAAACCCGTCATTACCTCGGTAAAGTAAGGAAAAGGCTGCTTGGGTCTTTCTCCGGGATAAGCCGCCATCAATAAAGCCGACTCATCTTTATAAGCATAGGAACGCATAAAATTGGGGTGCTTCAATAAACTTTCGCGGTAGTTGTATTTTAAAATGGATGTATTGGTTTTTAAAATATTATCCTTATCTGCTAAATAACCTAAATCGAGGATATGAGCCATCACCTGACCAACCAATTGATCGACTAAACAGCCTTCTTCCAGCTGATATTGAGGATCCTCAGGCACCAAACGACGTTTAACACGAATAAGGCCATCGGCAATGCTATCCAATGCCATTGGAGGAACTATTTCTTGAATATAATATTCGCCATTAAAAAGATTCTCATCCATCCAGGCCGAACCATTTTCATACAAAGCTCTACAAGTCATCGCAAAATCTTTTTCTCCCAGATAGCTCGCCATTTCTTCTGTAGCACGCAAAGCACCCAGGTACCAGAAGCCCATTTGAGGATTAGGACCATAGTATTCCACATCCATGGTATTATGCTGCGAACCTTCCATCACTCCGTCTTTATCGGGATCCCAACCGTTTTTAATCCAGCAAAATTCCAGGGCTTTCTTTACATTGGGCCAATTTTTTTTCAGAAAAGCATCATCACCAGAAAGCTGCCATTCGCGATAATATTTCATGATACATCCCATTTGTCCGTCGGCTGCTGCCAGGCCAAATTCCGTTCCCTTATCTTTTAATGGCAGGTGAATACGATAATTCATCATCCCCCGGTCATCCATGGCATATTCAAATTCCACTTCTCGCATATTTTGAGCTACATCGCCAAACAAAAAAGGAATGGTTTGTTCATAGTTCCACACATGGGTGCATGAGCCGGTTCCACTTCCTTCGTTATCTTTTATGCCTTCCCAACCATGATAGTAGCCAAACTGGGTTTTAAAAGCCAATTGAGTACGAAAGTGCGCCAAGTTGAATAAGGCCGCTTCCTTTACAACAGCAGGGTAATCGCTATTGATAAAGGCTTCGACAAACATTTTAGTATGCTTCTCCAATTCGGGGATTCTTCCAACGGTTTTCTGCGCAACTTCCCACGAGTCGTTATATAGCGTAGCATAGTAGTTGCCTACATTTTCTTTTTTATTGAAGGCGGGTCGATTTGGGAAATTCCAGGTTATATAAAAACGGATGTCTTTTTCTTCTCCAGGGGCTAAAGTGGTCTCTACTGCCAAGGAGCCCATGTTGTTTTTTTGCTCCGATGTTCTTTCTTCCAATAATCCATCGTCAATATAGTCATCCCAGAACTCCAGGGTACTATTGCCCCACTCGCCGGGTTGCCAGCAAGTACGATAAGAACTCTGTCCTTCACTATTGGTCGTGAGACTAAATGTTCCCCACTGTGCACTTGTGGTGTCCACCTTTTCACCTGCCGTATAATGAATACCTTTCAGGCCATCTTCCTCTCTGTAAGTATTAATATTCTCATAAGCTTGCCCTTCTTTGCCATCGAAACCGATAAAGTTGGGAATATTACCTGCTAATGAAATGGTAATAGTCTTATTGCTCGTATTTTTCACTTTATAGCTCAGCACAGCCATGGGCAAACTGCTATCGTCGGTATTGCCAGGTATGAGTGGATTAAAAGCACCAACGGTAATATCTACAGGAACATCCTCATCGTGTAATAACACCTGACCGAAAGGATATGCCGTTTGAAAAGTAGCTTCGGCAAAACGGGGCAAGCCGTGGTTTGGAGCTTTTGAACCATAAAAGCCTTCATCAAAATGGCTTGGAACCGGGCCTTCCATCAGCAAGGCTTGCGCTTCTTTGTTTTCTTCTTTGATATAAATAGAGAAAAAAGGCGCACGATTGATTACCTCTACACCGGCATATGTAGGCGTAAATCCCTTGGCCGGACGACTCATGATTTCCCAATCGACAAGTGCCCCATAACCGCTCAAAGAAACTGTACCCGTACCTATACCCCCAACCGGCATGGCAATACGCCCTGTATACTCCTGGTCGTAGGTTTTTAGTACTGGCCAACTGTTGTATTGTTGTTGTGCATTTGTTAAAAGTGATGCAGTCATTAGCACTTTTAACGTAATAGTTAGTCTTAGTTTTTTCATAGTATTTCTTAATTCATCGTATCAAAGTCGAAAGAACTTGACCAGAAATATGTTTTCCTTCTTTAGACGAAGGCAGGCTTTTTGATAGCTCAATGATTCTCACTGCGTAATTAATTAAGCGGTCTTTTAAATCATATTTTTTCTCCATTGGACTTATTTTATATGAACCTTCAATTCTCATTTTTGCTGCACTGATTGAACTGCTATTCTTGAACATTGATTGTTCTGTATTGAATGTTGAACCTTCATTTTTCTTTTTTTAAATATTCAACATTCAACACGGAATGTTCAATCTTCATTTTTTATATTCATTGTAAGCGCTTTTGGATTTTCAACATGCCCTACCGGACGCGCATTCTTAGTTATTTCCTCATCAAAATCTTGCATAACTTCTTTCAGTTGATTAACAATCTCAGGATATTGCTCTTTAAGGTTAGTTTGCTCTCCAATGTCGTCTTTCAGATTATAGAGCGCTTCTTCACCTTTAACAATACGCAGTTTCCAATCTTGCCAGCGCACAGCCTCCAAGATTCCCCAATGGGAATAAAAAAAGTATTCGTGCGGACTTTCAGCGCCATCCAAAAGCACAGGTAAGATGTCTTTGCCATCAATAATGCGATCCTCAGGCATTTTTGCGTCTATCAGCTTCGCAAAGGTGGGGAGTACGTCCATGGTTGTCATCAATTGGTCATTCACCGCACCGGCCTTTATCTTCCCAGGCCAGCGAATTACCGTTGGCATGCGCATTCCTCCCTCTAAAGTTTGTCCTTTATGACCTCTTAAAGGCTTTGTATTCCCCTT
>JBFHKL010000009.1:0-34372 GCA_041595375.1 Saccharicrinis sp. | reverse complement strand
AACTACGTTTTTTTTAGCTTTGCGCACAACGGTAAATTGTATGAGTAGTGGCAGATTGCGGGCTTCTTTCCAGTCAAACCGATATGCAGTTTGAGCGGGCTACAAACCTTGATATTTACCACTATCTCTGCCATTACTTATGACACTATGTAAGTCGTGTTTTTATTTGTTGCTATTTAGTTCTAAATAGTTCTTTTTAAGCTTTTTGTAAACTTTGTGATTTTTATTAATTACTGGTTATTTCTATATTTGAACCATAGAAGTATGGCAAATTGTATGGCAAGTACTATATGGTAATATCTAGTAAATACAGTATGTCAAAGATAGTATAAATCTAATTCACTGTATTATTATGGCAAATAAAGTAAGTACTTCAATAGTTCTCTTTAAAAAGAGAGCCAAGAACAATGGGAAGTTCCCTGCGAAACTAAGAGTAACGTACAATAGGAACCAGAGGTATTTCAGCATTGATAATAAAGAGCGTGTCTATGAGTTCACTCCTGCTGAGTTCGATAAAATTACAGGCTCAAAACCAAGAGGCGTATTCAAGGATATTCATTTAGAGTTTTCCATCATTGAAGAAAAGGCACGAAAGATAATTGATAAGCTACCTGAGTTTTCATTCGATGACTTTAAATCCCTATGGGGTATTAAGGGCGCAAGCAGCAATATCATACCGTTTTATGATGAGTACATTAAAATGCTCGAAGAAAAACAAAAGGAACAAAAGTGGAATTATCACAATACAAGAAAGGTGCTTTTAGACTTCTTCGGAAAAGAGAAATATATCGACTTCCGACAAATTACTCCAGCTAAACTAGAGCAGTTTGAAAATTGGATGCTTGAAACAGGCAGAAAGATTTCAACGGTAGCGACTTATACAGGTACAATACGAGCCATGTTTAAGTTAGCGATTAAGCAACATGCCATTTCTGAAGAAATATATCCTTTTGGGAGAGGTAAATATGTTATTCCAAGAGTAGCTTATAATAAAAGGGCTTTACCTACCAAGGAAATTAAGGCTATCTATGAATATGTAGCAGAGCCATTTTCAGAGGCTGATTATGCAAAGGATTTTTGGGTATTTTCATATCTCGGTAACGGAATGAATATGGCTGATATTTGCCGTTTGAAATACAAGGATGTTACCAAAGAAACCTTTTCATTTATCCGACATAAAACTAAGGAGAAAAACAAAAGTTGTAGAAATGTAACTGTACCTATCACAGATGACATCAGACACATCTTTGAAAAATGGGGAAATAAAGATACCTCTCCTGATAACTATGTATTTCCTTTTTTGTCGCATGATGCAACTGATGCTCAAATCCAACAAAAAATTAGACACAGAGTAGCCAAATTAAATGATGGCTTAAAAACCATCTGCAAAGACCTTGGCATAGAACGTAAGTTAACTTCCTATTCAGCTCGTCATAGTTTTGCCACAACACTAAAAAGAAATCATGTATCACGAGAATACATTAGCGAGAGCCTTGGGCACGCCAATTTGGATATAACCAAGCGTTACCTTGATAGCTTTGAAAATGAACAAAGGCAAGAAATAGCTAAACACCTAACCGCTTTTTAGCCAACAGTGATAATACTCTAAGCGGATATAATTTTGTTGAAACGCTAATTTTGCATTAGTGATAACGACAAAAATACTCGCTTATGAGTTAAACTCATTAGAATCAGAAATGTGAAATAAAAACCAATAAATCAACAGATATAAGAATATGAGATTGTGGGGAATATAATTCTAATTTCAATTGCATTGAGATAATCATAAGCAATTAATTAATAACAATTTAAACAAGCTTATGATTGAAAAAGATTTTAGTACCGATAATTTTGAAAAAGATTGCCTTGCCGTTTTTGAGAAACTGCTGCAAGGCTACAAAAGAGCCAAACAAACCAGTGCATGGGAATCAGAAATGAATGCACTGGTGGATAAACTAACACACCTACCTACAGACTCCTTTTCACTTGAGTTAATGGAGTTGTTTGATTATCATTATTTGGTTCTGTCTGAGCCAATAGAAGTAATTTTAAAACAAGCTCTTGAGCTTCGAGAGCAAATGGAACATACACAACGATTTGTAACCATTGACGAACAGTATTTTTCATTACCATTTCTATCTCCCAATACACATATAAAATCATTAGAAGTTTTTAATCATGATGATGAACTATGCTACAAACAAGTTGGAAAGATAAGTTGTAACTTCAAGCATCTATTAAAATGGATAAACCCCTGGGACAAGACTGTTAGTTTTCAAGAGGTGGTATTGATTAAGCATACCATAACTCAGCATCAAGACCTTGAAATATACCACTACTCTACCATTGTTGACCTTTCCTCCACAAGTCCACCGGACTATTATCAGTTTTTCTGCGATTACTATGGAAAAACTCAGTTTCTAAACTACTTCAAAACAAAAGTTAAGGACACCCCAACAGGAATTAGCGGTGAATTCTATATCTCAAGAAGAATTGACCAGATTCTTAAACTATCAAGTGCCCAACAGGTATTGTGGGCATATTTTGTTTTTAACCTCCTTGGACTAAAGTTGCGTTTAAATTTGGATGCATCCTTTTTGGCAAAGTTTCTTTTGTTGATGAATCGAGCCGAGATTGACGATTACCGAAATTCATATTACTACAAGCTTTTCAATAAAGCTCCTTACATCAAAGAAGGCAAAAGTTTGATAATCGAATTGGAGAAAACACGCATGCTATTCAAGGAAGGAAACTTGCCTACGGATGACATTGATAAGCTAATCGCACAATTGTTAATTGACTAAAAAATGTAGCCAATTACCATTTTGTTCTATTTGATGCTATTCAGAGTATCCAACGGTTTCAAGAGAAAATAGCCTAAATCCCAAAAATCAATTTTGTATAAAATTAATATTCAGAGGATTAAAAATTAATTCAAAAACATTGGACAGTCCAACGTTGGAATAACATGCCTTGTCGGTCTATACTTGTCGCCACAAATCGAAATTCAAAAAACGAACGATTATGGATGAAGAAATAGACATCAATGCAGAAACATTAAAGAGTCTAAATCTGCTAAATCAGAAGATTACTGAACTGATAAAAGTGCAACGAAAAGCCATTTCAGGTTATGACTTTATTAACTCCAGCGAACTAGCTGAAATTTTAGGAGAGAGTAAAAAAACTGTTTACGCTCGGGTACATAATAGGCAAATACCTTTTTATAAACCCGGTGGTAAAATCCTATTGTTTAAGCTGGACGAAATACAAGAGTGGGTTAAATCAGGTCGTCATTCATCTATTGACGAAATCAAGCAAAGTGTGTAATTGGTGATTCTTTGGTCACAATACCATGAGTTTGAATGAAGAAAGACAGCAAGACTAAAGTTGGCTGCACAAGAAAGCAAGTTATAAAGTTTCCATTTATAAAACACTTGCTAAAGAAGCGAGCCGAAAAACAGGTGATTCCGGAAAGCCAATTAAACAAAAGGCTAAAATTTAATAAATGATTTTTATGGCAACGATATATATCTGTGGAGATGAAGAATCTCTACACGAAGACAAAAGCATTATTGATGCTGAAAAGATAAAGGCCAGACTCAAATCCATGCGATGCAGCGTTGTGAATCCTACTGAAATGGCATTTGCACAAATGAGTTGGTCTGATACGCTACAGAACCGCATTGAACTATTAAAGAACAGCCAGGCGGTGTATGTTCTTCCCAATTGGAAAGATAGCATAATGGCACGTATCGAGTTGACTGTAGCAATGGATTTAAAGCTGCATACCCTGTTTCACCCAACGAGCAATAAAGAGATTAAGCAAATAATAACCTCCCTTGGTAATTAGCTGGGTTTCGGCAGGGTTGTTCAAGGGCTGCTCTGCCATTTTAATGATATTAAAAAGAACGATTATGAAGGAGAAAGTAAAAACGGTAGCACAGATTAATGACGTAAGCATCATGCTTCTTGATGGAGCTGAAAAACTTGTACCCATAAAACCAATTTGTGAAGCTTTGGGGATTGATGATAAAAACCAAAGGTCAAAGATTCAGAATGATGAAATTTTAAGTTCAGTTGGGGTGCTGAGCACCTCAACTGGTAGTGATGGAAAAAAATATGAGATGTTTTGTCTTCCCTATATGTATGCTTTAGGTTGGATATTCACAGTTAATCCAAAAAATGTAAAAAAAGAGGCCAGGGAATCTATTCTGAAATATAAGATGGAATGCTATACCGCCCTTTTTAATCACTTCTCCGACCATTCACAGTTTTTAGAACAGAAACAAGTTGCTCTTGAAAAACAACTAGAAGCAGTAGAGCGTGTCAATACTGATTTCAGCAAAACAAAGCAAGAGCTTAATGATGCAAGAAAAACGCTCAATAAGGTTAAGGAAATGACCTTTGATGAATGGCTTCTGAATAAACGACAACTAACTATTGATTTTCAAAACTAAGCCATATGATAGCATTAGCTCCTAATACAGTTTCAAAGCTTTTCTACTTCGATAACCGAATTAAAAGCTTCTATGAAAAGAACGGATATACCAATATACCATTTGATAGCAAGGAAGTACAAAAAATGATTGAGAGTTCCCAACTAGAACTAAATGCACTCTTTTACAAGATTTGGGGTTCATCAATGGGTTACCATCTCTTGGATAAGTTCTATGATTTTAGAGGGAATATATATGAGTTTTTTATGAGCCTTGATGCTGATAATAGAGAAAGACTGACAACAATTAATTGGTAGCACACATGGATGCAAATAGGGTTATAGAACAAATCAATGAGCATACGTTAAGTGTTGTCGAAAACTTTATTAAACTAAAAAAGGCAGGAAGCAATTACAAGGCTTGCTGTCCTTTTCACAATGAAAAAACACCATCGTTTAGCGTGAATCCGGCAAAGGGAATTTTCAAATGCTTTGGTTGTGATAAAGGAGGCAACGCCATTGAATTTATAAAGGAACACGAGGGCGTTGAGTTTAAAGAAGCGGTTGAAATTGGCGCAAAGATTCTTAACATCAGTTTTGAATGGAAAAAGAGTACCAACTTTGATGAAACCAAGTTCAAACACGAAGAAAGCCTAAAAATAGCCTGTAGCATCATTGAGAGGTTTTATTTAGAGCAAGTTAATCATAAGGAAGCTCAAGGGTATATTAAAGAACGTAATCTTGCTATTCCTGAAAACGGTAGCTTTAGTATCGGTTATGCTCCGAGTGGAAATGCTCTCCTGGCCCATGCTCGCAATAGTGGTTTGAAAACGGAAATATTGGAAGAGATTGGGGTGCTAAAAAGTGCCGACAATGGTTTATATGACTTCTTTCGAAACCGCTTGATATTCCCTGTTTCCAATTCTAAAGGTCAGACCATTGCTTTTGCTGGGCGTGACCTGAATGAAAACCCAAAAGTAAAATACATGAATACTCCTGAGAGTAGCATATATACCAAAGGAGATGAATTGTATGCGCTAAATGTAGCCCGATTTGCTATTCAGAAAGAAGACAGAGCATATATAGTCGAGGGTTATTCCGATGTGCTGCGTATGCACGATATAGGTATCGAAAATACGGTTGCCACCTGTGGAACTGCACTGACCCAAGCACAGGCAAAACTATTGAAACGGTACACCAATAAGGCTACTTTAATCTTTGATGGTGATGCAGCAGGCTTACGTGCTACTGACCGTAATGCTGAAATACTCATCAAGAATAAGTTTCATGTATCAGTAGTGTTGCTACCTGAAAAGCAAGACCCGGATTCCACTTTCCTAGACCATGAGGTATTTCTTCAGTACGATGAAACACAATCCGATTATGTGGTATTCAAAACAGAATCGTATAGCGAGAAGTTTACCAATGATCCTGTTAAGAAATCAGAAGCCATTAAAAGGATGGCTTCACTAATTTCTTGTTATGACAGAACCAATCAAGAAGTGTATCTCGACTTTGTATCTGAACTTATAAAGCCTAAAAAAGCTTGGCAAGATGCTTTAAAAGAATACGCTCAACCAATCGAAAAAAAGCCAAAGAAAAAAGAAAACATCAGCGAAATTATTAAGCTGAAAAAAGAGCAACAGGAGAACCTGCTAGAAAATCAGTTTTATGAGGAAAATGGAGCTTATTATACGATGGAAGGCAAAAACCCAAAGCAAATATCCAACTTCACTTTTGAAGCTCTGTTTTGTGTGTTCCATAAAGACCCACAAGGCAGAGTGGACTTAAAATATGTATTGCGCTTGATGAGCCAATACGGAAGAAAACGCTTGGCTATTATTTCATCCGATGACTTTTGTACTCCTGCATCTTTTAAAAAGCAAGTACACCGCCGTCATGGTTTCTTTTGGTATGGTAACGATAGCCAGCTCGACAATATTAAAAACGTTAAATTACTTGGCATACCAGAAGCCAAAGAGTTGGAACGTGTAGGTTTTAATGAGAAGAACAGCTTTTGGGTGTTTGCGAATGGACTGTATTATAAAAAGGCTTTTCATCACATTGATGAATACGGCATTACTACTCATGCCACACTTATAAATAACATGGATGAATTTGATAATGTACCACCTGAAAGTCAGATACGCATTAACGACACTTTTCATGTTCTGAATACCACCGCTGAGTTTATTGGTAGATATGGAAAAGAGAAATTGGAAAGCAGCATAAATCAGGGCCAGGTGCATTTGCTTCATTTCTTTTACCTCCCCTATGGTAAAGCTTTAAAAATTGGTAGTTCCGATGGTGGTAATCCGTTTAAAGAGAACTCAAAGTATGTAAAACCCAAGAAAGGCAGTAGTTGGAATTTTGCAAAATGGGCTGAATCTATGGCAAAGGTCTATCCCGGCAATGCTGAATTACTAATAGCTTATTACATCGCAACCATCTTTAGTGATTTAATCTACAAAGCGAATTTTGGTTACTTCCCATTATTGTTCCTGTTCGGGAAACGTCAATCAGGTAAAAGTACCGCAGCTCGTAGTATCATGTACATGTTTGGAAAGCCTCCAATGGAAGACGGAATTAACCTTGCATCAGGTAGTACAAGTACAGGTATGCAGCGAAGTATGGATTCAACTACCAACCACCCTTTTTGGGGTAATGAGTACAAGAACAGCATTCATAAGAACACGATTGAAGCCTTAAAAGGTATTGCCGACCGTAACGGAAAACTTACAGGGGTGAAATCCGGAGGTAACGAAACACGAATAGCGAAGCCCAGGGGTTCAGGTATTATTAGCGGTCAGGATTTACCAACACAAGACCCGGCATTGAGTAGCCGTAGTTTATTGGGCGAATTTGACGATACCAACCGTGGGAACTATTCCGATTTAAAATCATTTAAAGCAGCCGAAGAAAGCTTGCAGTTCACAAATATAACATGCGCTGTATTCGATTATCGCTCTTTAATTGAAGAACACTATTCTAGGATTGAACCAGAGATTAGCTCAGAGGTCATGGATGAGCTAGTGCGAGAGTATGGCAACGTTGACAGAAGAACAGTTCTTAATATTGCATCGGTACTTACTCCAATGAAAATACTTATGGAGCAATCCGATTTAAATTTTCCATTTGATTTTCTATCAGCAAAGAATGCTTTAACTCGCTCTGCTAAGCTGACCATATCAGTACAAAACCAAAGTGATGAAGTGGAACAGTATTTCCATGTATTACAATCTTTACTTAACCTATACAAAATAGCAGAGCATACCCATTTTAAAATGGAAGCTGCTGAGAATAATGAAAAGCACCTTTATCTACGAGTTGGTGCAATTCATGGTTTATACCGTGAGCAAGCTCGTAAGGAAGGCATAACAGTATTAGATCAAGCTGTGATTGGTGAGTACCTAAAGAAACACCGTTCATTCATTGATTACCGTAGAAAGAACGTGAAGTTTGGTAACAATAGAACGAGTGCATACATCATGAACTACGACACTTTAAAGGAGCAAGGTATAGAGCTTGAACGCTTTATTTAAACTACAAGGCACATTTTTAAAGCTTAATAATGGTAGTAATGCAAAAACCGTCCTCATTTCCTCACTTAGTATTTAAGTATGTAGTTATATTATTCATATATAATAGATTAGTATAATTAGTAAGTAATATAAAGTGAGGACGAGTGAGGAAAAAGCTTAAAATATGAGGGACAAGTGAGGAAATATTTATGTTTTTCCTCACTTGTCCTCATTGTCCTCATTTTAGTTTGTTGATATATAGGTGTTTAATATTAAAATGAGGAATGAGGACACTTTTTGAGAATTACCATAGGTCGTAGAAAAACACTTTTTGAATTAAAATCTCCTTGAAATTGAAGTCTAATTCTAGGTTTATTATTCCTTTCATATAGCTTCTATTTTTAGTATATTTACACAGCTAATTACCAAGGGTATAATATTATATTTTATGCCCAAAATTCATTTCAGATTACTACAAACGAGCCTCCTATCGGGGCTTTTCGTGCTTATAGACCTTTCGTGTTTTACCTTTTACTACTTTATTCTTTGTTTTATTCTCTGTAATACCTTGGTAGTATATCGGTATGCTCTTGGTAGTACCATCTTTCCTCAAAAGAGAGCAAATATTTTGCTTCATTTCAGAAATGCAGCTCATAAATTGACTCATATTCATTTGTGTTGGGAGCAGTTATTAAAAATCAACTCCAAGCAGTCCAATTATGGTCTTCAAAATTTACATTATTCAATAAAGCAGTCTGAACAATGTCTAAATATATACTCAGGCAGTCTTGATATTCAAAAAAGCTTTAAAAAGCAGTCGAAAGCACTTAAAATATACTCCACAAGGCTGCTTTTACCAATATTTCAAGGGCGTTATTGCTCATTTATAAACCTCACTCCAATCCTATGACAGTGCGCAGAACCATATTAAAACAGGATTTGGTAAAGAAACTTTACCCAGATAGCGTTTCGGTTGATGCAGCAATGCAGCAATTAAGAAGAGATATTGAATTGTGTCCGCAACTAAAAAAGCAGATAGCAAATACAGGGCGTACCAAGCGGCATTACTACAACAAACAACAACTACTTTTAATCCTAGAACATTTTTGTATTACACTCGAAGAATTTGAACAACTATGAAGTATTTTAATGGTATTATCCATTTAGAACAAGCCAAACAACACTACCGAACTTTAGCAAAGCAATTACACCCAGATAAGGGTGGAACTGCTCTTGAGTTTCAAAAGATGCAGGATGAATACAAAGCACTGATTTTAAACCTACAACAAAGACGTAATGCCGTTACTGATGTGCATCAACCATCTCCCGAAAATGAACTATTAAGCGAATTAGGGAAACTCGCCAAAGTCTTGTTAAAAAAGCAAGTGCCACAAGATTATTTACGCCAAAAAATGCAAACCACAGATTCTTCATTAAAGAAAAGTTTATACAGTGATATAGCTGATTTGTTAGATAGTTTTAAATAGAATTTTATTCGATAATGCTCAATAAGTAATTACAATCTAGTCCTACTCTCCGTTTTTTTTATATTTTTGATAGTGTATTAATGATTTCTTATTAAGACTATCAAAGAATGGAAGAAAATAGCGTTTCTATTAGTGAACGAATTAAGTATTGGAGAAAAGAGAAAGGCTTAACACAAGACGCTTTGTCTAAGCTTGCTGACATTCCATATACGACTCTTGCAAAAATTGAGAGTGATGTTGTAAAACGTCCATCAATTCAAACTATTATGAAAATTGCAAAGGGTTTAGGTGTAACTATTGATGAATTGATTAACGAGTAAACAAAATGGATAAACAACAATTAGCTGCAAAAATTTGGGAATCGGCTAACCAGATGCGTTCAAAAATTGAAGCAAACGAATACAAAGATTATATATTAGGTTTCATTTTCTACAAATATTTATCGGACAAACAACTCAACTACGTAAAGAGTAACGATTTTGCTGATGAAGATATTCAAGCCTTATCTGAAGACGATGCTGATACCGTAGATTATATCAGAAGTAACGTTGGATATTTTATAGGTTATGACCACCTGTTTTCTACATGGGTTAAAAGGGGTAAGGATTTTGATGTTTCAAATGTACGAGATGCACTTTCTGCGTTTAACCGCTTAATTCACCCCACTCACAAAGAACTTTTTGATGGTGTATTTGACACATTACAAACAGGACTGAGTAAGTTGGGAGAAAGCGCAGCTTCGCAAACAAAGGCTATTAGTGACCTTATACATTTGATAAAGAACATTCCTATGGATGGCAAGCAAGACTATGATGTACTTGGTTTCATTTATGAATACCTGATAAGTATGTTTGCTGCCAATGCAGGAAAGAAAGCTGGGGAATTTTACACGCCCCACGAGGTTTCTCTTTTGATGTCAGAGATTGTCGCAGACCACCTAAAGGATAATAAAGAAATACAAATCTATGACCCTACAAGTGGCTCTGGTTCATTGCTTATAAATATCGGTCAAAGTGTTTCTAAGTACGTTGACGATGAAAACAACATAAAATACTATGCTCAAGAGCTAAAGCAGAACACGTATAACCTTACTCGTATGAATTTGATTATGCGTGGTATTTTGCCAAATAACATTATTACCCGTAATGGTGATACCTTGGCGCAAGACTGGCCATTCTTTGACGAGAATGACCCAATAGGTTCTTACGACCCTCTCTATGTTGATGCTGTAGTTTCTAATCCTCCATATTCTCAAAAATGGGATTCAGATAATAAAGAAAACGACCCTCGTTATTCTCGTTTTGGACTAGCTCCTAAAACTAAAGCTGACTATGCTTTTCTTCTTCATGACTTATACCATATTAGACCCGATGGAATTATGACCATTGTTTTACCTCATGGTGTATTATTTCGTGGAGGTGAAGAGGGAACTATCCGTAAAAACCTGATAGAAAATAACCATATTGATGCTATTGTTGGTTTACCTGCCAATATCTTTTTTGGCACTAGTATTCCCACATGTATTTTAATACTAAAGCAAAAAAGAGAAAATACGGATGTGCTTCTTGTTGATGCGTCTAAAAACTTCATAAAAATTGGTAAAAACAACAAGCTTAGGGCTTCTGATATTAAACGGATTACCGATACAGTTATTGGAAGAGAAAATAACGAGAAATTCTCCAAAGTAGTAAGCCGAGATGAGTTACGTGCCAATGATTACAACCTAAATATACCACGATATGTAGATTCGGCTGCTGCAACGGAAAGTTATGATATTTTCGCTTCCATGTTTGGGGGTATTCCCGAAAGTGAACTAAGTGAATTAAATACATATTGGGAAGCTTTCCCCGATTTGAAGGCTACCCTGTTCTCGGAGAAAACGGAAAATGCTTATGCAAAATTAAAAGTCGATGATGTAAAAGCAACCATAACTGAACACAGCGATATTAAAGACTTTACCCAAGGTTTTAATAGCGCATTTTTAGACTTTGATAGCTTTCTAAAATCTGAGCTTCTTAGCAATATGGAAACCGTAAATATTTCTAAAGAAGAAAGTGTTTTGAGTGATGATATATTCAAGCGCCTTAGCACCATTTTATTAATAGATAAATACCATGCCTACCAGTTGCTCGATGATGAATGGGTAGATATAGCCGTTGACCTAGAAATAATACAAACCGAGGGTAAAAAGGCTACAACAGTCGTAGAGCCTAATATGGTACATAAAAAAGTTAAAGGCAAAGAGCAAGAAGTGCAAGAGGGCTGGAAGGGACGAATTATGCCTTTTGAGTTGGTGCAAGAAACTTATTTAAAAGAGGAACTAACCAACCTACAACAAATGCAAAACCGATTAGAAGCGATTAGTACTGATTATGATGAACTATTGGAGCTACTTAGTGAAGAAGAGAAAGAAGAAGAAACGGTAAATGAAGTAAAAGATGGCTTTGTAAATGCTCAGGTAGCCAAAGAAGCTAAAAAGTATCGTGCCGAAGCTAAGAAGAATGGTGCATTTGCTAAAGAGTCCTACGAAAGTAAAATCCTAAAGGTGGATAAGCTCATTACCGAAGAAAAAGCACTTAAGAAACAGATAAAAACAGATACCGAAGCACTACACCTACTTACAAAAGAAACCATTGAAAAGTTAAGTGAAGACCAAGTTCTTGAGTTATTAGAACTAAAATGGATAACCCCCCTTGTTGCTTCCTTGCGAAATATGCCCACAAGCCTTATACAACGGCTTACTACTAAAGTGCAGCAGCTAGCCAATAAATATTCCGATACTTACGCCAATGTAGCACTAGAAATTGAAGAAACAGAAAGCGAATTATCTACTATGATAGATGAATTGACAGGCAATGATTTTGATATGAAAGGACTTGTTGAATTTAAATCTTTCTTAAAACATGAATAATATGGCAAATAAAAATTACGAGCCGGAAGTTCGTTTTAAGAAGTACAATAGTAGTTGGGAAGATAGGAAACTAAAGGATGTTTCAACGTATTCCAATGGAGGTAGTTTTGAGAATGATGTACAAGACAATGGACAACTAGAATTAGTAACACTTAAATCAGTTGATATGAGTGGAAAACTAGTTAATTCTGGACGGTTTATTAATATCAACACTCCAACATTACCTAAAGGAACTCTTGTAATGATTCTTAGTGAGCAATCACCTGGTTTACTTGGAATGACCGCTCAAATACCAGAGGATAATAAGTATGTTCTAAATCAGCGTGTTGCGGAAATACGTCCTAATAATAATGTGGATAGCTATTTTTTGTCAATGACAATTAATAAAAACCAACAATACTTTGGAAAGCGTGGAGCTGGTACAAAAGTTCAAAACATTTCAAAGCCGAATGTTGAAAATTTTAGTTTTTCATGTCCTTCAATATATGAACAATCGCAAATAGGTAAATATTTTCAAAACCTTGACAAGCTCATTACACTGCATCAAAAAAAGTATGATAAGCTAGTTTTCCTCAAAAAAGCAATGCTAGAAAAGATGTTCCCAAAGAATGGTGCGACTGTTCCTGAAATTCGGTTCAAAGGATTTTCTAATGAATGGGAAGAAAAGTGTTTAGGAGATAATGGTAATACTTTTACAGGACTATCAGGAAAAACAAAAGATGATTTCGGACATGGAGAAGGAAAATTTGTAACCTACATGAATGTCTTTTCTAATCCAATTTCCAACCCTATAATGACAGAATCTGTAGAGATTGATAATGCCCAAAACAGTATTCAATATGGAGATGTATTCTTTACGACATCGTCAGAAACTCCAGAAGAAGTAGGAATGTCATCGGTATGGCTTGGCAAATCTGAGAATATCTACTTAAATAGTTTTTGTTTTGGTTATAGGATGACAATCGATATTGACCCTTATTTTATGGCTTATTTGTTACGTTCTAGCTCCGTTAGAAATAAAATAATTTTCTTGGCTCAGGGGATTTCTCGTTTCAATATTTCTAAAACAAAAGTGATGGATATTACTATAGCAATACCTACAATGGATGAGCAAGTTAAAGTTGGTAAGTACTTCATGAAGCTAGATAAATCTATCGCTTTACATCAGAAAGAATTAGATAAACTCAAAATTATCAAGAAAGCCTGTTTAGCAAAAATGTTTGTTTAACCTTAAGTAATCAGTCAAATGCAATATACATCAGAAGCTAAATTTGAAGAAGCCCTAATACTTGAACTGTCTAAAAAAGGATGGGAAAAGGAGGTTATTAAATATCCTACCGAAGAAGATTTGCTGCAAAATTGGGCGAAAATTCTCTTTGATAATAATAGGGATATAGACCGACTAAACGATGCTCCACTAACTAATGGTGAGATGCAGCAGATATTGGAGCAAATTATTGAGCTAAAAACACCCCTAAAGCTTAATGGCTTTATCAATGGCAAAACGGTAGCCATTACTCGCGATAACCCAGATGATAAGTTGCATTTTGGAAAAGAGGTAAGTTTGAAAATATACGACCGCCAAGAAATTGCAGCAGGGCAAAGTCGTTACCAAATAGTGCAACAGCCTCAGTTTAAAAGCAAATCAAAAATACTTAACAACCGCAGAGGCGATTTAGTACTTCTAATAAATGGAATGCCTGTTATTCACATTGAGCTTAAAAAGAGTGGAATACCTGTTAGTCAAGCCTACAATCAAATTGAAAAATATGCTCACGAAGGTATTTTCACAGGCATATTCTCATTAGTACAGGTTTTTGTAGCTATGCAGCCCGATGAAACAAAATACTTTGCTAACCCTGGTCCTGATGGAACATTTAACAAACAGTTTTATTTTAATTGGGCAGATTTCAATAACGAACCGCTGAATGATTGGAAGGATATAGCTTCAACTTTATTATCCATACCAATGGCGCATCAGCTAATCGGTTACTACACCGTTGCTGATGATTCTGATGGCGTTCTAAAGGTTATGCGGAGCTATCAGTATTATGCAGCTAATGCGATATCCGATAAGGTTTCTAAAACTGATTGGAAGAGCAAAGACATACTTGGTGGTTACATTTGGCATACTACAGGTTCGGGTAAAACAATGACCAGCTTTAAATCGGCACAGCTTATTGCTAACTCAAAAGATGCTGATAAAGTAATCTTCTTAATGGATAGAATTGAGCTAGGTACACAGTCTTTACGTGAATACAAAGGGTTTGCTGGAGACAATGAAGATGTACAAGCTACCGAAAATACAGGTATCCTTATTACTAAGCTAAAAAGTGACGACCCTGCCAATACTCTTATCGTTACTTCTATTCAGAAAATGAGTAACATAAATGAGGAAGAAGGTGCATTAAAGACTCAAGATATTGAGGTAATGAACTCTAAAAGAATTGTGTTTATTATCGATGAAGCCCATCGGTCAACCTTTGGTGATATGCTGAGAATCATAAAAGATACTTTCCCTTCGGCTATGTTTTTTGGTTTTACAGGTACTCCTATACAGGATGAGAACCAAAAGAAAATGAATACTACTTCAACGGTATTTGGAAATGAATTACACCGCTATAGTATAGCTGATGGTATTCGTGACAAAAATGTGCTTGGATTTGACCCCTATAAGATAACCACCTATCGCGATAAGGATTTAAGAAAAGCTGTTGCGCTTGAAAAAGCTAAAGCCACAGATGAAAAAGAGGCTTTGGCAGACCCCAAAAAGAAAAAGGTCTTTAACAAGTTTATGAAAGAAGTAACAATGGCTGGTTCCATGAATGGAACAGGTAAATATATTCCGGGCATTGAAGATTATGTACCAACAAGCCAATATGAACTTGCACAGCACAGAGGTACAGTTGTTGAAGATATTTTGGATAGTTGGATGGTGCTTAGTCAAGACAGTAAATTTCATGCCATTTTTGCAACAAGTAGCATTCCTGAAGCCATAGACTATTACCGAATAATCAAAGAAGCCAATCCTGATTTGAAGATAACGGCTTTATTTGACCCTAACATTGACAATGGTGGAGGTGTACAGTTTAAATCGGATGGCTTAGAAGAAATAATAAGAGACTATAATGCTTTATATGAGCAAGATTTTACATTTGCCACTCACGCTAAGTTCAAAAAAGATATAGCAGCAAGGCTTGCACATAAAGACCCTTATTCAAGGATACATAAAACACCCGAAAAGCAGCTTGATATATTAATTGTAGTTGACCAAATGCTTACCGGGTTTGATTCTAAATGGGTAAACACATTATACATGGATAAGCTAATTGAATATGAAAATCTAATTCAAGCCTTTTCAAGAACAAACCGCCTGTTTGGACCAGACAAACCTTTTGGAACAATCCGATACTATAGGAAGCCTCATACAATGGAAAGGCATATCAATCAGGCTGTAAAACTATACTCAGGCGACAAGCCTATCGGTTTATTTGCCGATAGATTAGAGAGCAACCTCAATGAGATTAACTCTATTTTCTCCGAAATAGCCGACTTATTTGAAAGTGCAGGAGTAGAAAATTTTGAGAAACTTCCTGACGACCCATCGGAATGTGGTGAGTTTGCAAAACTTTTTAAAGAGCTGAATATATACCTAGAGGCAGCTAAAATTCAAGGCTTTAAATGGAGTATCTTAAAATATGATTTTGGAAAGGGGAATGATAAAACTAAGGTAGAACTTAGTCTTGATGAAAATATATATCTAACACTTGTTCAACGATACAAAGAGCTATCCGGAGGAGGTGGCGGTGGCGGCTCAACAGATATACCCTACGATATTGACACCTACATAACTGAGATAGATACAGGAAAGATTGATGCAGACTTCATGAATTCCCGTTTTGACAAGTTTTTGAAAACTCTAAAACAAGAGGGTGCAGATAGCGAACAAATTCAGAAAACACTTGATGAATTACATAAATCATTTGCTTCACTTTCTCAGGACGAACAGAAGTATGCCAACATCTTTATCCATGACGTTCAGGGCGGTAATATAAACATAGACCCAACAAAGAGTTTTAGGGAATATGTAACGGAGTATCAATTCAATGCTAAAAATCAAGAAATCTATAATATTTGTCAAGTATTAGGATTAGATGAAGACAAGCTAAGAAATATGATGAATACTTCTATCTCTGAGTCAAACATCAATGAATATGGTCGTTTTGATGAATTAAAAAGTACGGTGGATAAAGCCAAAGCCAAAGCATTTTTTGAAAAACAAGATGGAACTAAAATCCCACCGTTTAAAGTAAACATCCGTGTGGATAAACTACTAAAGGAGTTTATTATAAGCGGAGGGTTTGAATTGGAAATAAATTAATATTAAGAATAGTTCAATTTTTAACACGAGAACTGTAAATTATGGATGACTATAAAGAAGAAGTAATTGAAAGGTTAAATAAAAGCTTTATATATCTAACACTAAAAGAAAAATGTAGTGATAAGGATGCTGAAGTTATAAGCCTAGTCGATAGTGTTGTTTTGTATTCTTATAGTCGAGCTAAAACAATTATTAAGCATATGGGGGAATTTACTCTTCATGATGGGGAACACCTATTTAGAGTATTAAACCTAATGGAGAGATTATTAACAGAAGAAGTTCTTAGAAATTTATCCATTCCTGAATTGCAATTACTCATATTAAGTGCTATGATGCATGATATTGGAATGGCTCCTAATGAGAAAGATGTTTTATCATGGAAGAAAGTTTTTGATTATGAGCCTGAATTTGAGTCTGCAGAAGAAAGAGCTACAAGCGAAGAGTTTAAGCGATTCTATGCTGCGAGACCAGATGATGAAAAGAAAATTAGAGATTATTTAATACAGGGTAAGCATTCAAAAGCAGAAATGCTTAAAGGATATTTAATAACCGAATTTATACGATTAACCCATGCAGACAGAGCACGTGAAATTATTGAGAAGGATTGGGATAATAAGATAGTATTTAGAGATATTGATTTTACAGTAGAGTTTGCTCAGATATGTTTTAGTCATAATGAAGATGCACTAAACTTACTAGAATTGGATAGAAATTTTCTATGTGGTTCAGGAATTGTAGCTTGTCTACCATTAATAGGTTTAATACTTAGACTAGCAGATGTTTTAGATTTTGATGGAAAAAGAACTCCACCAGTATTGTTCTCTCATCTTTATGTTAGGCATCCTGTTTCACTTTCAGAATGGAACAAACATAGGGCTGTTGAAGCTTGGGAAATAAATCCAGACATCATTCAATTTGGAGCAAAATGTTCACACCCCGCTATTGAAGCTTCAATTCACGAGTTTTGTAATTTCATAGATAAAGAGTTAAGTATTTGCAATAATATTGTTTCATCTTTAAATGAATTCAATGCGATTAAAAATAGAGAAATTGAAGTGAAATTTCCATTTAAGGTTAATAGGGAAAAGATTCAGACCAAACGTAATATAAAAAACAATCCTATCTACATATACCGTGATACTCAGTTTAACCTAAGTAAAAAACAGGTTATTGATTTATTAATGGGAACAAAACTTTATGGTAGTTCAGAGGTTGCATTACGAGAACTCCTTCAAAACTCTATTGATGCTTGTTTACTCCGTCAAGCTCAGGAGCAAAAATGGGGAAACCCATACATTCCAGAAATTAGTGTGAAGTATTATAAGTTTGAAGATGATTTTGTATTAGAAGTTAGCGACAATGGAACAGGAATGGATCAGTATATAATTGACAATTACTATTCTAAAGTTGGTTCTTCATTTTACAAATCTGCTGACTTTTACAGCTTAAAATCAGAATCAAATGCAGAGTTTTCACCAACATCAAGATTTGGCATTGGAATTTTATCTTGCTTTATGGTTGCAGATACACTTTGGGTTGACACAAAAAGAGTTTATGCTCCACACAAATCTAGTGAACCATTGAATGTTATGGTAGAAGGACAAGAGAGTATTTTTCTCATAAAAGAAGGAGAACGAGAAATACCAGGAACAACAACAAAATTATTTTTAAGAGACCAAAACCCTTGGGAGAGATTAAAGGAAGATGAATTTATTAAATCAGTTGAAACAATAATCCCCAACCCTCCTTTTAAGATAAATATTGAAACTGAATCTCAGAAAAAGGTAAAGGATGAGAATAGTTTTCAAGAAGTTGTAGCTAGTTCATTAAAAGATTTCTCTTGGAGAGAACATGAAAACATTAGAATGTTTGATGTTGAATTGAGTAATCACGATGATGGTATTTTGGGTTCTGCAACTTTGGCAATATTGGAAAGTCATGGAAAACCCGTTTCTCATCTTGAACTAAATTCACGAAGTATTGAAATTGAAGGGGAATCGTATTCATTGGAAAGGAGTATACGAATCTCCGAAAATTCAATTTCAGAATCTTCAAAGTCAATAACTATAAGTGATGATGGAGATATAAATGAGGGAGATTCAACATCAGAATTTGCAAAATCACAATCACAACTGTCTTTACATGGAATAGAAATACCGTCTTCATTATTTCCCCAATCATGGCAGAGGAAAAATAATCAAGTAAAAATATCCTGGCCTTTTCCACTTTTATTAGTTGTTGATATTTGTGGCAAACGGGATTTAGACTTAAACTCACCAAGAACAGAAATAATAATGAGTGAAAAATGGGTTGATTTTGAGGAAACGCTTGCATCAATTATTTGCAAAAGACTGTCTGAATTAACTGAACCTGATTATTGGGCAAACTTAAAAGATATATTCAAACAGATTAATAAAAGTGATGTGTTTTTAAAAGCATTAGAAAGTATTGATTAAAGCTATATCGTATGATTGAATCATTAAATAATTTTAAGATTAGGTTATCAAATCATCCTGAGTTAAAAGGTAACCTATTAGCATGGCTTATAGCTAAAAATCCAAATTTGAATACATCTTCCAAAGAAAACTTGTATTTAGATTTGATTCCTTTTTATACTCAATATAGCCATTCGGATATTGAACCAATTTCAGAGCAACAAGAAACTAAAGGCGAAAGTATTATTGGAACCGACTATCGTCTTAAAGCAATTGAAATCTCTGGAGTTAGAGGTTTTCCTAAAAAGTCACCTCCTTATGGGATAGACTTTTGCATAAATGAACAACCTTCAACCGCAATTATACTCGGAAAAAACGGAGTAGGTAAAAGTTCAATTTTTACATCATTGGAGAAAATATTTGGACATGAAATTGGTGAAGCTAAACTTAGAAATATTCAAGATTTTAATAAGTACCTAACTCATTTTAATGGCACATCACAAGATTGTCATTTTATAGCCAAAACAAATGAAGGTGATTATTCATTCGAAAGTCCACTTCCTGATAGTATTGTAGATTCTTTAAATCCCGACAGCCATTTTATTAGTGATTATGACATCTATGAGAATGGTCAACGAAATTATGAAGGTTCTGCAATGGACAATAATTCTTTTCACAATCTTATTGCCTCTAGTTTAGGACTTCAAGAGTTTCTTGACTTCAATCTGCTAATATCGGAGTTAGCTAAATACCAAAGAAGAAAGGAATCAAACAACCTAAACAATGCAATAAAGAATAAAACAGAAGGGATAAATTCAATTACAAACTGGCAGAAAGAACTTGATAAGAAGAATCAAGAATTAAAACTTATTGCTAAAGACAATAAGAAAGTTTCGCTTGAGCGTCCTAAAAGAGTAATCGAATTAGCAAACGAACTGCTTAACAGGAATTTTTCGATAACTTTTGATTTATCAAGAATACAATCTAACATAGAAAACTTTCTTAAAAAATTCCTTGAATACAATTCATACAAAATAGAGGGTACAAGTACCAAAGAAATTGATTTTTTAATTCAAGGCTTACAATTACTAGAGAGTCAATCTTTTAAAAATTGCCCATTTTGCAATAGTTCAAGCAATGAAGTTGCTAATATTAAAACTGAAGTTGAAAAGAAAGTATTAGAATATAAAAAGTATCGTACGTTATCTAGTGAAATATCTCAATTATTTGCAGCTATTACTGAACATTTGGGTTCTCTTTATTCTCAATTGGAGAATATTTACAAAAGTTTGGAGAATGAAAGATTAAATCTACGAGACTATCCAGAATTTTCAGAATGGTTAACCAAGTTAAATGAATATCGAGAATTTATATATCGCTATTCCTCTGATGACTTTTTTGTGATGACTATTGATTATTTTGAAATACACCAGCCAAATAGGAAACAAATCAGTGAACTATATGACATCATTCGTGAGAATAAGGATTTTGTTCAATCTCTTTCCGAACTTAATAAAATAAAAGAGTTTACTTCTAATAGGCAAAGCGTTATTGAGTCTATAAAGGAACGAGAAAATCGTAAATTGAAAGCTGATACTACCGTCCAGCGAAAAGCTGTTTTAGAAAGTGAAATTCGAAATTTAGAGGAACAAATTAAAATTAGAAATACACAAGTAAAGCAAGCAGAAAAAGAAATTTCTGAATTTCAGCAAAGCGTTGATATACTAAAACAAATTAAAAATGATGCATCAGTTTATCAACCATTAGTCTATAACGAAATAAATAAAATTGTTAAAGAATCCTTTATTCCGATAGAGCAATTAATAACTGACGTATTAAATAATTTTCTTGAGGGAGAAGATATTTCAATTGAAATAGATATAGAGAAGAAAGAAGATGATAATGGAGATGTTATTTCCGAAACAATTTATGCTAAAATAAAAAGTCCTTATGGAGATATTAGCCCTAATAAGTATTTCAATACTTTCAGATATAGGCTTTTTTGTATGATGGTTTCTTTAAGTATTGCCTTAGCATCAAGGGTGCGGTCAGGAGTAAACTTACCCGTTGTTTTAGATGATGTTTTCTATGCAAGTGACTTTATAAAAAGGGCATCTATAGAAAAGTTTTTAGAACAAATGATAAAGACTTTTGCAGAGTTTTCTGATTTGCCTTTACAGCTTATCCTGTTTACACATGACGAACTAATCTTTGATTCAGCTATGCATGCTATTAGAAAACTAAAAATTGAATCAGATACAATTTTCGCAAAACTTTTACCATTTGATGATTCAGAGTCAAAACAATTCTATTCTGAATTAACCTATAGAATTCCTACAAACATTCCCAAAAACATTTTTGCCTAATGGAAAAGAGATATTTATACTATTTAGGAAGTTTACTAATTTTTATATTAATAATAATAGGTGTTAGTTATCTTCTTATCGAATCAAAGATTGATAATCAGCACAATAAAATTAACTCTCAAGTTGAAAATATTCTACAGAAGGAGTATAATATTAATTCCATAAAGCCATTTATCCTAATTCCGCAACGTATCGACAGTACTGGGAATTATTTTCTTGATTCGACAGAAATTGCTACAATAGAAAGTCATATCTCAAAGTATTACCAAAAAGCATATCATTCATATTATGATTCAATACTTGCGTGTAAAGATTACTCTCCTTTTTTAATATTACCCAACAATTCTGACAAATACGGTAATGTTGTTTTAAAAAAAGAGGATTTCGATAATATTGAAAAGCACCTTAACTCTGTCATTAAAAGTGTAGATGATGCTATTAAAGAAACTAAATATGAAATTGATAATGACATTGATAGATTAAATCTGTGGCTTACTGCTTGGATAGCTGCAATGGGTTTTATCGGTATTGTTTTACCAATTGTTATAAATCAGATTTCCTCAAAAGAACTCAAAGAAGAATCTAAAGCAATAAGAGAAAAAGCAGATAGTCTTGAAACTGATATAACTAAAGCCAAAACGGATGCTAGTTCTGCAAAAACAACAGCCATAGAAACCAAGGAAGAAATAAAAAGTCAAAAGGAAGAACTTGAAAAAATAACTAATAAAATTAAGGAGGAAGGTAATAAATTAGATGAAGTAGAGAAGCGATTTAATAATATTGAAGCTAAGTTCAAAGAAAAGGACAGAGCATTCAATGAGCTTGAAGACAAGTTATCTAAGAAGGAAGAAGAAATTATGGAATTCTTTGACCTTGCTGAAAAGGCTAAAAAAGATTCAGAAACAGCAAATTCTTTTGCAAAAGAAGCTTTATTAAAAACAGAAGAACAGAATGTTATCATCAAACATTTGTCTTCTTTGAATAAGCTAAAGTCCCTTGATTTTCACAGGATAGCGTATCATAACAATGGAGGTATCAACCAATATTTTGCATATTCATTTAAGGGCATTAAAGATGGATTTGATAATTTCCGACTACCTGATAGTGCAAGTGAAGAAATTAAGAACATGTACCAAGAAATAGTAAGAGATTATGTATTCTCTTTTTATGAAGTAATTCGTTTTTTAGATGACAGGGGTGTAATTCATAGTATGGAAGATATTACATCTCATTTGGTAAGCTACTTACAGAATGAAGATTTCAAAATAATTTCCAAAATTGTTGAAGCTCTTGATTTTGCAATTCAGGCGTTAGAAAAAGAATAATAGAAAGTTTTCTGTTTAAAAAGTCGGTACACCACCGACTTTTTTTATGCTCAGTTCCTAACATTTTTTTTCAAACACTTACAAACTACTTCAAGCAAGGTTAAACCCCAACATCCCCACCTACCACCTACTATATGTTTGTTTCCATTATGGAAGCAAGCACAAAAAAAATAATAGGCACACTAGCAGCTGTTGCAGCTATTGGAGGAGGTTTCTACCTCATTAAAAAAGGCAAAAAGCTTCTAGCCGGGGCAAAAATGAACTTTGCCCTCTTGGGATTCCGCATCCACAAGATGAACTTGCAAGAAGTTCAATTTGCTGTAAAGCTTCGCTGCTACAACCCTAGCAAAGCTCCCATCAAATTAGCCGTTAACCAGGTAGTTGCTAACTACAAAGGTTCGGCAATCGCTTATTCCACCCCCGATATTAAAGGACTTACCATTGGTGCAGGCAAAACGCAAGAACCTGAAGTTCTTTTTCAAGTGCCATACCTGAACCTTATGGGTAAAGGACTTAATCTCACAGCACTTTCCAATACAGAGCAATTAAAAAGGGATATGACATTTACCATGACTATCAGCGTCAATGGCGAAACTCTTACTACCACGCAATCATTATCAGAGGAACAAAATATGAACGGATTAGCATTGGGCGAATTGGGCATTGTATCTGGCCCACGAAATACCCAAAACGGAAAGAAGTTCAACCACCTTATAAAAAAGGCAAACGGACAAGACGTGTTTATCAAAAATGGAAACGTCATTGATACAGTTGAAAACTGTATAGATACAATTGGTTCACACTACCGAGAGGTCGAAGAACTGGCAAGCTTGCTTAAAGGCAAGACGCTAAAAGACACTTGTTGTAATATCTTTAATTTTTCGTACACCTATTTGCAATACCACAAGGATGATGACGGAACGGAACAGCTTCGCACCCCTTCTCGTTCATGGATGGACGGACAAATCAAGTTCAAACAAAAAGGCAGAAAAACCGCAGGAATTGATTGTGACGATTACAGTATTTTTGTGGGTTCACTTCTAAAGTGTTTGGGTATTCCGTTCAAACTACGGATTACCAAATACGATGGTAAAAAGAACTTTCAACATATCTATGTTGTAGTTCCGGCTGTTGGCGATTCAGAAGGTGAAATTGTCATTGACCCTGTATTATCAAAATTCGATTACCAAAAGCCATACAGTTTTGAAAAGTCTGACTTCGATATGTCACCGCTTCAATTGGCAGGGCTTCGAGGTATTGATGGCTTAACAGGTTCAAGTGCATTGGGCTTACCAATTTCTGTATTATCAGGTATTGATTTAGCTGGCGGTCATCCGGCACAAGCCGACCATGAAGAACTCATTGCTATTGTTTCAGGTGTTGACTTCGATGAAGCTGTTAATGGATTGGGTGATGCTGGCGATGCGACTTATCGCTATTTGGTGCGTACACGGAACTTTTTAAAGAAAGAAGATAATCGAGCAAAAATGGCTCATATCCAAAATCCAACTCAGTTCATATCCATGTTGGACCAGGCAATCAAGTTTTGGAATACGCCAAGGCGTGATGCGGTATTGGAAAAGCTTGCTGACATAGAAGAAAAGCTTGCTCAAACAGGTTTGATAAAATACGATAGCGAGGCACTACAAGGATTAGCTGAACTCGATGCCATTGAAGAAGAATTGGATGGAGTGGCTTCTGAAGACGTAGGCGACCTTGGTTTTTTCAGACGCAGAAAAGGGAAAAGACGTGGTGGATTCTTTCGTTCGATAAAACGAATTGGAAAGAAGATTGGCAAAGGTATTAAGAAAGCTGCCAAAAAAGTCGGTAAAGTAGCCAAGAAAGTAGTGAAAGCGATTGTTAGGTTCAACCCTTTAACCATTGCCATACGAGGTGGTTTATTAGCTGCCTTACGCCTTAATATGTTTGGTATCGCAAAGAAATTACAATATGCTTATTTACCTGATAACCTTGCAAACAAATACAACCTTGACCCGGCAAAACATGCAAAACTAAAAAGGACACATGGCAAGGTACGAAAGCTTTTCAGAGGCTTACAAGGCAAAGAGAAGAACCTAAGAAAAGCCATTATCAAAGGAGCTAAACAGAAAAGCGCTGACTTCTCTCTTAAAGGTATGGATGGTCTATTAGGAGACTTACAAGCTTTAGAATCAATGGGAGAATTGGCTGAATTAGGAACTTTAGGGGCTGTTGCCACCGCTGCATCAGTAACCGCAGCAAGTGGTGTATTGGCTAAGATTGGCAGTTGGTTAAAGCCTATCAAAAACCTGTTTTCAAAGGTTAAAAACAAGTTCAAAAAGAAAGCTCCAGCTCTTCCTGCACCATCACAGTTTACCGAGCAACAAGCAAGCAATACACAGGCTTATACTCCACCTACAAACACTTACACGCCTCAATCCAATAATATAGTTCCACAACCTAGTTATTCGCCACAGCCAATAATGAAATCAGCGAACTACACACCACAGACCACAACTCCTAATTCAATGGTCACAGCACCAAAGAAAGGAATGAGTAAGGGTGCAAAAATTGGAATCGGATTAGGTGTTGCAGCGCTCCTTGGCACAGGTGCATATTTTGCTTTTCGCGAAAAGGATGATAAGCCAAAGAAACGTGCATCAAAAGCTAGTTCCAAACAGGATTTAGGAAGTATAGCACTTCAATAAATAAGTAGATAATCATTAATTAAAATTTTAAACATGGCAGTTAAAAGAACAACGTCAGGTGGTGGTACAAGAGCCACCAAAATTGACTTTATGAAAGCTACCAACAACATAGGCAAGCCTATTGCTGCCGTGGCAGGGTTTGCAGTTGGTAAGTACGCTTTAAAGAAGTTAGAAAAGAGCCAAACAGTAAGCGGACTATTGGGCAACGATATGAAAACGTACATCGTTCCAGCAGCCGTTACAATGGGCGGTCTTATTGGTACTCAGTTTACCAAAAACGAATATGTTAAGTTAGGCTTAGTAGGTGCAGCAGGTGCAGGTGTCGAATCCATTATCAAAAAAGCCACAGGTAAAACCATTCTACAAGGATTAGAGGGCATTATCGGCGATGAAGAGGATTATGATGAGATGGATGGACTGCAAGCCCTAAATCCTATCACACAAGCTTTACCAGCAGCCGATATTGACATCGAGCGAGAAATACAAGCTTCTGTATCAGGTGCAGCCTCTGACTTTTCAATGAGTGATGACCCTATCGGTAATGCAGCAGCGGATTACGCCATGAGCGATGACCCTATTGGTACAGCAGATTATTCCGATGATGACGAACCTGTTGGGAAGATAAAAGAGATTGACCCCGACAGTATGGATTTTGATGTTTTTGCCGGGGACATGATGGCATCCTAACCATTAAAAAAGTAACAACCAATTTATTTAATAATAGGCTATTGAGCCGCAAAACAAATTCTTATGGCAGATATTAATGAGCAAAATGATTTGTACCCATCAATGGAGGATATTGAGGGTTTAGAAGAAGCGATTCTCGATAAAGAGGAAGAAGCGATTGAAAAAGAAGAAGACCAAGACGATGCAACAGAAGGCATTGGCGAACTCGGACGTTCAAGACGTTGGAAAAGACGTAGAACTCGCAGAGGTCGCAGACGCAGCAGTCGCAGACGTTCGGCACGTAGGTCATACAATGCAGGAGCAAGAAGCACCGCTGTAAAAACAGGTTTGACCAAGAACTTGACTTCAAAAGGTCAGTTCGAGCTTCGCAGACAGCAGCTTCCACCAGAGATTCAAAAGGCATTGAAAGATGCACGTATGCAAACCGTGGATACAGCAATTTACACCGTTAAGTCGATTAAGGACAAGTCCGATAGTGATTTGATGGAGGCATCGGATGATAAAAAGGCTGGACGTACCAACCTTAACCGTGCCCAATTGGATTCGGGAAAGTATTTCCTATTAACCGACATTGTTTTGGAGTACGCTCACGGTGCATCGGAAGAAGATAGCGACCCGGCAGATTTTGCTTTTGGTCAGTTTGCTTTACCGCCTGCACTATTGAACGGTACATTCGAGATGACGTTAGGCACAAAGGTTATTGTTCCTGAAATCTCATGTGCGGTATTTGATGATACCGATACCACAAAACGCAAGTTCCAATACAAGCTTTCTAATCCAAAGTGGTTGAAACCATCAATGGATATTACACCAAAGCTGAACATGCCTAAATCGGTATCTGGCGACAAGGTTTATAACCCTGCCGTTAAGGTCACGCTATTGGGAACTATCACAGAAAAGGCATAGTCTTTCATTTTTGATATACCATAATCGTTCGAGGGGCGGTAAGCGAATGCCTATCGCCCTTTTTTCTTTTTTAATCAATTGAATAATGGAAAAACAAAACGA
The DNA here is from genome assembly GCA_041595375.1 of Saccharicrinis sp. Classification (GTDB taxonomy): domain Bacteria; phylum Bacteroidota; class Bacteroidia; order Bacteroidales; family Marinilabiliaceae; genus Saccharicrinis. The sequence goes on along the minus strand of JBFHKL010000009.1, from coordinate 7,129 downwards.
CAATAAAGTACGCAAGCTTCAGGTCATCAAATTTGAAGTAAAGAAAGGCGAAACCTTTGAGTTTAACGGCAACACTAAAACAGAGCATGACCGTATTACAGGCTTTTTTGTTCGCCTATCCAATACTGAGGCATTACCTGGTGCTACATTCCGTATGTGGCTTGATGATGTAGAAGTTATTCCTGATGATACAGAAGTAGCTATTGCACACCACAACACCGACATGAGCATTCCCGATGTGACATTTCCTGTGGATGAAAAAGCAAAGAACAGTCCTGTACGTATCATCTATAAAGACGATAGTGAGAACCTTGCAGCAGACGACAGCTACAATGTGCGTGTGTACCTACTGGCCATTCAAGACAAAAAGAAGTAAGCCCCAAACACTCCTGAGATGAAGCGATACCACGTCATAAAAAAACTATCAGCAAACAATGAGCATCTGAACGACCAAGACTTGCTCCCTGCATCATGCAAATTGATAACAGGGATTGCAGTTACTACCACCGTAAAGAAAGAAGCCGAGGCTATTGATAGTTTAACAGCATTAGCATTTCCGCAAGGTTTGATTACACGTTTATTGGCATCTGACCAAGTGGCTAGCCTGTTCTATTCATACATGCGGACACGCCCTTCATTGGATGAAAGTAAAACATTTTTTGAAAGTGATATTCTACCTGAAATAGTTAATACACTATGCAATGGCATTCAATACTCTTGCCTGAATGAAGCACAGCAAGTTGAGTTTAGTGCTAAACTCAATGAATTGCTCATGGGCGGTAGCGACCAACCTGAAATAGATTGGGAACAACGTTTTGCCGACCTGAAAACTGAATACAAGGCACATTTCTTTGCTTTTCTAATGGGTACTTATGGCGAATTTGGTTTTAACCCTGAAACAGATTTAGAAGCTTATTATGTGGACTTACTTTTTCACACTTCTCCATCAGCACGAAGCTATGCACTATACAGGATTACAAGCAGCGTGTATTATAAGATACGTGGCAATGAATTCTTGGAAAGCTATTCAACGGTATCAAAAAACATCAATACCTATGGTAACTCCATTATGCAGGATTATGACCGTAAGCTTGAGCAAACGCAACAAGAGAAACTAGCGTATGAACAAGCCGAAACACAAGGTCTTGCACATTATCTGTATGCTAAAGTGAGCATTTTTGAGAAAGGAAAAACTTTAGGAAGCCTTGCCTATACAGAGCTTATCGCTCAAGAAACACTCTCATTTATCTATCAAAACAAGACAGCTCTTTTTGTCCGACCTGTACAGAAGTATCAACGTCCTGATGCTTATGAGTGTGGCAGTTTAAGCCTATTGGTTAATGGCAATAGTTTCTTGCTTCGTGATTATACACTTACGGCAAACAGAAACATAAAATACCTATCCAAAGAGGTTATCCCATTCAGCGAACCGCTGGACGTGAACAGCAGCATTCATACGGTTTATAAAAGCAATATGAAAAGTGGTGCTGAACCGCTTAACATTCGCATTTACATTCAGTACGAAGATTTTAAAGAGCCATTGGCAAAAGTTGAACCCCAAATACAGGAGGCTGAATCATGATGAATACAAGCGAACTGTTACACACCATTGCCAAAGACCGCATCGAAGGACTTCGCACAATAGATAGCTATCAGTTGAAACCTGTAATGATAACTGTAACATCGGCAAACCACAGTATCGACCTGAATAATGATATGTGGATTCTGAATACTAAGTCCCTGCCAAGTTCAATCGAAGAAATCGAAATGATTAGCAGCGACAATGTGTTTACGGCTACCCCCGAAGAGTACGACTTTATGGATGAATTCCGATTCCGTGTATTTACCGATTACATCGACATCGAAACCATTGCAGAAACATTCAAGCCTTACCGCTTGGAATTTGTAAAGATTATTCCCCACCGAAACTAAAAATACTATGTTGGATTACAGAGAACAAATACAGAGCATATACGAGTTTATCAAGCGTTCAGAGGTAGAACAGAAATACCCATACGCTTATGAAATATACCTGGTAACAGGCATGGACGAAACGGCATTGACTTCAAGAACTGCCGGAACAGAGATGTTCAATAGTGACATTGAAAAAGCCATTGAAAAGGCAAAACAGGCACACGGTACATTGCGTGTCAATGTGTATGGAGGCAAAAGTCATAATGCCAAACATCTGAACGACTACACCATCAACATTAGTGGACTTTTAAATCCTCCTAAACAGCCTTTGGAGCGAGGCGATATTCAGACCATCGTGCAACAGGAAGTTGAAAAGCAACAAATTCAGAGTAGTAACGATGGGTTGGGCGAAATCAACGGTTTGTTGGGTTTGATTACAGGAGAAAACGAACAGGCAAAAGGTAAGGTTGAAAGCTTGTTTGGTCTGTTCAATGCCTTATCAGGAAACAACAAAGAAGTTGAAAGAATTAGCTACCAAAAGCAATTAGACGACTTCAAGTTTGAGACACGCTATACCAATCTTGAAGAAAGGTACGAACGTTTACGCAATGAAAATGCTGAACTCCGTGCCGAAAAAGACCGCTATTATGGCGAAAATAAGGAGTTGAAAACTGAGAAGACAGACCTTGAAAATCGTCTCGCCGGATATGCTCCCAACGAAGTAATGAAGCGTGTAGCCACAGGTGCATTAGTGGGTATTGGTTCTCGCATTCTTACCAATAGTCCAAAAACAGCGGAGTTATTGGGGTTATCAGCAGAGGAACTCAAAGGAGCTTTGGGAATGGTCGATGATGGTTCTGAAGAAGTAGCCCAAATTCCTGAAACCAATGTGGAGATTACCGACATGGGTTCTACCAATTCTCCCGAAGACAAGAAGAAAGCAGAGATTATCAAAAACTTATCCGATGCACTTAGAACGTGGGAACTGCAAGAGGTAGCTAAAATCGCCAACATCGTTGGCTTATGTCTGGACAAAGCAGAACTCATTAACAAAACGCTCATGTTCCTGAACCAAGCAATGAATGGAGTTTCGGAATCAGAAACAGATTTAGACAACGAAGAATTAGATAACTAAAAAACATACGATTATGAGAAAGTTTAAAGTAGGAATAACCATTGAAGCCGATACTACAGAAACGGTTAAGCAAGTCGGAAACCTTATCCAAAATGCAGTTGATAAGGTTGAACAGGAGGATATTATTAAGCTACTAACCAAGGTAGTCAAGAATCCAAAGATTGTAAAAACCGCATTACGATACATCTAAAATCACAAGCACCGTGCAACAGTTACCACCAGTAAATAAAGCAGCATTAATTACCCAAGGTCTAAAGATTGGCTTACCCATCATTGGCGTTGGAATAGGTATTTATGCTATCCGAAGAATGTTCAAACGGAATCCTGATGGTACAACAACCAGAGTTGCGCCATCATTAAAGGATACGGTTATTCAAAAGACTAACCTCACCATTTCTACTTCTGATGCTGCTCTTTTTGCCAATACGCTCTACGGTGCAATGCTTGACTTTGGAACGGATGAAAAGACCATTTTCAGCATAATGGATAAAATCAATACCAAGGATGACATGCTATTAGTGATTAAAACCTTTGGTATGAAGATGTACCTATGGGGAACTCGTGCAGCTTTTCTAGGTCAGGACTACAACCTGATTGGTTGGCTTCGCTTTGAGTTGGGCGACAAAGAGATTGCCAAAATCAAACCCAAATTCGATGCTTGGGGAATCCCTCTCTAAAACAGAATTACAGCTATGGATGCAAAGAAAAAGAAGATATTATTTATTTCGGGAGGGGTGTTAACCACCGGGGCGATAGTGACCACAATTGTTTTGATTCGAAGACGAAACAAACGCAAACGTGGGCTATTGCCCCCAAGTGGTTCTGATAGAAGTCCTGCCAATATTCTAAGCACAAACAACAATACGCTTCCACCTAATTTCAAGAATTGGAATGGTGGCAATAAATACCTCTCCGCTATGCCCAGGGGTATTCGCAATAACAATCCGGGGAATATCATTCAAAGCAAAAGCAAGTGGCATGGTAAGCTGCCGAAGGACCAGAACAAAGACAGGCGATTCGAGATGTTTATTGCTCCTGAGTATGGTGTAAGAGCTATGATTAAACTTTTCCAAAACTACATGGGCAAAGGATTTAATACGGTTGAGAAGATTGTCCACCGATATGCTCCAAGCTTTGAGAATAATACAAAAGCATACATCAATGCTGTTTGCAAAGACTTAAAGGTGCAGCCTCAAACCAAATTGCGACCAACCAAAATCACGTTTCGTCTTTTGGTTTTCTCAATGGCAAAGGTGGAAAATGGTAAGAATTTTATCTCTCCACAACTTTTTGAGCAAGCCTATTCAATGATTTAAAAACTTATAAGATTTACAAATGGGTACTATAAAGAAATTCAAAGGAGGCGTACCTCCAACACTAAGAAATGGCGAGTGGGCAACCAATGGTAATTACGCTTATTTGGGTATGCCCTTTGATGAGTACAAAGTGTTCCAAGGCATTTTTGATTTAAGTGAATCACAGTCGGTATCAGGCTTTGAATTTGAGCCTGAGCAGAAAGGGTTTATCATTAAAAAAGATACGCCATTTTCACAGATTGTGGACTTAATCAATTCATTGCCCAAGGCTTTGAAATATAACGATGATGATGCAACAAGCATTAATTTGTTATTTGAGGATAGTCCGTACATGGATGATACAGGTGCCAGGATTGCATTTCGTGATTTCTCCTACACCATAAACCTAAAGCCATTGGCTGATAACAGCCAGGTACTGTTCAATATTGATAATGCTTTCCTGATTAATAACAGCAATGTAAACTTTGAAAAAATCAATTTTCATTACCCTGCATCCAAAGGGGCTTTAGAACTTTTTAATAGTTCCGCTACACTTACCGAATGTGGTTTTGAAGCCAAACAAGATGTTGCAGCAGGAGATATTGTTTTCAAAGACTTAGGCTTGAATAGAATTGTGGTTGTCAAACCATCATTCAAAATGGAAGCCAATAATGTTGGTAGTATTTTCAATGTCATTGAATCGGGAACTACGGCTAATTTGGTTAACCCAACGCTGTCTGATGCAGCTTATGCACCCAAAACAGCAGCAGGGCTTTTAAAAGGTGGTATTATCATTATTGGTAATGCGAACAATATCAAACCATCGGGTGAAGATGCTTTGCAGACAAGCCCCACATCAAACGAGCATGGCGGTATTGAGATACGTACCACTTTTGCCGACAGTATTAGCGGTTCTGTTACAGGTATAAGTTACAACGACCTTGCCGACAAGCCTGATTTAGCCTATAAAGCAGATTTGGTTGATGGTCAAATACCATCGGCACAGTTACCTTCTTATGTTGACGATGTATTGGAATATGCAACACTCGCTGACTTCCCGGAAAGCGGAGAAACAGGCAAAATATATCTCGATAAGGAAAGAAATAAAACCTATCGTTGGAGTGGTTCGGAATACATTTTCGTAGGTAATGCACTTGAATTAGGAGAAACCGAAGCGACTGCCCATCGAGGCGACCACGGTAAAGCAGCATACGAACACAGTCAGGCTGACCATGCTCCGGCTGATGCTACTAATGGAGCTGATTGGAACGAAAATGTAAGTAATAAGCCCACTACAATATCAGAGGAACAGGCAACGGCAATCGAAGCCAATACTGAGAAGCGTAGCTATCCACAAGCTGATGAAGACAAGCTTTCAGGTATTGAAGAGAACGCCACTAATGGAGCAGATTGGGAATCCAATATTGCTAATAAACCGACCACCATTTCAGAAGACCAAGCCACAGCGATTGAGGCAAATACTGAAAAGCGTTCTTATCCTGAAACGGACGAGAATAAGTTATCAGGTATTGAAGAGAATGCAACTGTCGGGGCTGATTGGAATGAAAATGTTAGTAACAAACCGACTACAATATCAGAGCAGCAAGCAATGGCTATCGAAGCCAATACTGAGAAACGTAGCTATCCACAAGCCGATGAAGACAAGCTTTCAGGAATTGAGGAAAACGCCACTAATGGAGCAGACTGGGAAACTAATATTACCAATAAACCAACTACGATTTCAGAAGACCAAGCCACAGCGATTGAGGCAAATACTAAAAAGCGTTCTTATCCTGAAACGGATGAGAATAAGTTATCGGGTATCGAAGAAAATGCTACAGTCGGTGCTGATTGGAACGAAAATGTGAGTAACAAGCCTACTACCATATCAGACCAGCAAGCAATGGCTATCGAAGCCAATATCGAGAAACGTAGCTATCCGCAAGCTGATGAAGATAAGCTTTCAGGCATTGAAGAAAATGCTACTAACGGAGCAGATTGGGAATCAAATATTGCCAATAAACCAACAACTATTTCAGAAGAACAAGCCACAGCTATTGAAGCAAACACGGCTAAACGTTCTTACCCCGAAACGGATGAAAACAAGTTGTCAGGTATCGAAGAGAATGCAACAGCCGGAGCTGATTGGAATGAAAATGTGAGCAACAAGCCCACTACCATATCAGAGGAACAGGCAACAGCTATCGAAGCCAATACGGAGAAACGTAGCTACCCACAAGCCGATGAAGACAAGCTTTCAGGCATAGAAGAAAACGCTACGATTGGAGCAGATTGGGATACAAACTTGCAGAATATTCCTGATTTCTTGAAAAAGTTCCTACAAGTCTATGCTGATTCAGGAATCTTTTCAGGAGAAGATTGGGAAGCTAAACTCTCAGAGATTTTAAGCTTTCAAATCAACTTCATGAAAAACTTTGTGGATGCTGATGTAGACAGCTTTGCTGTAGATGTTGCAGGAAACAATCTGAAACTAACATTTAAAGACGAAACAGATAGAACCATTACACTTCAATAATTATGAAAGCATTAGTAATAGCAAGCCTTTTCACAGCATTTATAGCATTAACGGTCTACTTAACTTCAATCATAGCAGTACATGGTATCCGTAAATCCATTTCCGATAGTAATTATTTCTTACGCAAACCTTACAAGCTTGTATTTGAGATAGTGATGTGGATTTGTGGACTGGCCATTATCATTACAGGTATGTTCATTAAAGAAACCGCTGATTGGTGGGTTATTGGTGGTGGTATCGGTATATTTT
>JBFHKL010000008.1:0-34393 GCA_041595375.1 Saccharicrinis sp. | reverse complement strand
GAATGGGAAGAATGCGTCAGAGATGACTACTGAGCTTTCAATACTAACGCCTTCTTTCAGTTTGAAACGAGGCATAGTTAAATGACGTAAGCTATCTAATCGGTTGGGTTGTCCCATGCCTGCTCCTGTTAGCCAGAAAGATCCATCTTCATTCTCTGTAACAATGGCAATGGCATTACTTTTTAAATGCTTACAAGCTGTAATACCAAATTTAGCTAATTCCATTTTTGTGGTATCAAACTCAAGTTTGGTTACATTCTTAAATGCTGTATCAATACCTTCATCTTCATCCTGAACAAGAATTCCTCCGCTCACTGAGCGAATGAGTTTTTCTCCGGTAATCTCGTTTTTAATAGGTGTTTCAAGTAGGCGTAAATTCTTTTTCTTGGCAAAAATTTCTAAAGCCTCAGGCGTAAATTCAGGTGCAATAATGATTTCTACAAATCTTTTAGAGAACCATTCTGCAATCGTTCCGCTTACTGTTCCTGTGAAACAAATAATACCTCCAAAAGCACTAATAGGATCACCTTCCCAAGCTAATTTTAATGATTTCTCAATATTGTCGGTAACTGCTAAACCGCATGGGTTTAGGTGTTTTACAACGGCAACAGCCTGCTTGTTTTTTATGTGACTTACCGCATGAAATGCATCACTTGCTGCTTTCCATGCCGCATCGGCATCCAGCATATTGTTATAGGATAGTGCTTTTCCTTGCAATACCTTGGCGTTGGCCAGAGAAGCACCCTCTTTTATATTATTGTATTTGTAAACAGTGGCTTTCTGATGAGGATTTTCTCCGTAGCGTAAAACCTCTCCATTGTTTAAGCTGATGCGTTCCATATTGTCTGCATCAGGATTGAAATAATTAAAGATGGCTGAATCGTAATGCGAAGAAACCGCAAACGCAGCTCCGGCGAAGGCTTTTCTTTCGTCGATGGTTGTTACGCCATCGTACTCTTTTAAAATCTTATATAAATCGGCATATTGCTCCTGAGAAGGAACGATGACTACATCTTTAAAATTTTTAGCTGCTGCTCTGATTAGGGATATACCACCAATATCAATTTTCTCAATAATATCTTGTTCTGGTGCACCAGAAGCAACGGTGGCCTCAAAAGGGTACAGATCAACAATTACTAAATCAAACTCCGGAATGGTAAATTCATCTAATTGTTCCTTGTCCGATTCATTTTCTCTGCGAGCAAGTATACCTCCGAAAACCTTTGGGTGGAGAGTCTTTACCCTGCCTCCTAAAATAGATGGATATCCTGTAATATCTTCAACTGCAGTAACTTCTACACCTAAGTCTTCAATAAATGTTTTGGTTCCTCCAGTGCTATATAGCTGTACTTCCTGTTTGGCAAGGGTCTTAATGATTTCATCAAGTCCATCCTTATGGAATACTGAAATAAGAGCTGATTTAATTTTTTTTGAGCTACTCATTATAATCTTAAATTAAGAAAAATTGAAATTTAAAGATTGGCCAATGTTTCATTCACAATTTTAAGAAATTATCACCATGTTATACACCTTGAGTCATAAAATTATATGTGAATTTGGTCCATTAGGCGCAAAATTAAGAAAATAAGCACATTTATCAAGGTGGTAAGTAATTTAATTCATAGTTTTATAGATGAATTTTTAACCTTAATTTTAGCTCAACGGATGAACTCTGGGTTTTATTGAATTGTAAATGGTATTATATTTTAAGTTTCTCAGAGAAAGTGTTTTGTTTGCTGTTAATGCGCTGCGGGCAAATAAATTGCGTACTATATTAACCTTAAGTGGGGTGACCATAGGCATTTTTTCTATTATCACTGTTTTTACACTAATTGATTTTTTAGAATATAAAATCAGAGATAGTATTCAGTCTTTAGGTGATCAAGTGGTGTATGTGCAAAAATGGCCATGGACACAGCCCGAAGGGGAAACAGAGTACCCCTGGTGGCGTTATCTGAATCGTCCTGTACCCTCTTTAAACGAGCAAAGGGTGATTGAACGTAAGTCTCAGCTGGCTGAGGCTTCTACCTTTATGATTGGTTCGGAACGAACTGTTCTGTATGAGGATAATGCGTATGATAAAGTAAATGTTTTTGGCGTGTCCGAAAATTTTGATCAGAACTGGAATTTCGAGATTGGTAAAGGACGCTATTTTTCACCTTTTGAATCAAAGAATGGGGCAAATGTAGTTATTTTGGGTTATGATATTGCAAATGAATTGTTTATGGGTGAGGATCCCGTGGGTGAGAGGATTAAAATAATGGGGCGTAAGTTAACTGTTATTGGAGTCATCCTAAAGCAGGGTGAGGATATGTTTGGTAATAGTCTGGATAAAAATGCAATTATACCTATTCAGTATGCCAAAGGACTCTTTGATATAAGAAGCGAAAGGGTTGATCCGGCAATTATAGTAAAGGCTAAAGATGGTGTTGCTGTGGATGATTTAGTGGCAGAGCTTGAAGGAATATTGCGCGTTGAAAGAAGATTGAAACCCGCCGAGGATAATACTTTTGCGCTTAATCAAATTAGCTTGGTGCAAAAACAGTTTGATGGTTTATTTGGGATCATCGACATGGCTGGATGGTTAATTGGAGGCTTCTCGATTCTGGTGGGCGGATTTGGTATTGCCAATATCATGTTTGTGTCGGTGAAGGAAAGAACCCGCATCATAGGTATTCAGAAAGCACTGGGTGCCAAGCGACGTTTTATTTTATGGCAATTTTTGTTTGAGAGTGTGTTTTTAAGTTTATTGGGAGGAAGCTGTGGCTTGCTGATAATTTTTATCTTATCCTTGCTGGCTAATATAGTGATGGATTTAGGCGTGCAGCTTACTTTCTTGAATATATTTAAAGGGGTTGCTATATCGGTTGTGCTGGGCGTAGTATCAGGATATATTCCTTCTAATTCGGCCAGTAAAATGGATCCTGTAGAGGCGATAAATCATTAGGTGAAATGAGGAAACCTGAGTTCAACGAAAGTGATAAGAATTGGATTTATAGATTCTTTGTAGGGGTTTTAAAAATAAATCGGTGACCATTAGCTGATCACCGAAATGTATTTTTAAGCCAATTGAGAATTGGCCCTACTTGTTCTTAATTATTGATTTTTATATCGATAATATAGTTGTCAGCTCCAGTAAAGAAGGATTCAATTTCTTCTTGTTTTTGAGTGCTTGATTAAAAGGTACATGAACCACTTCTTTATTAACGAGGCCTAACATGATGCTTTTCTGATCATCAATAAGTGCTTCAATGGCTGAAACGCCTAAACGACTTGCAGTTACTCTGTCAAAGGCAGAAGGAGATCCTCCTCGTTGAATATGACCAAGGATGGTCACTCTGGTGTCGTAGTCAGGGTATTCTTTCGATACTTTTTCGGCAACATGGATGGCCCCACCACTTATCTTTTCTCCTTCAGCTACCAGAACAATGCTGCTGCTTTTGTCCTTACGCATTCCTTTTTCAAGGAAGGTGTTGAGTTGATTAAAGTCTGTGTCAATCTCAGGAACTAGAATGGCTTCTGCTCCTGATGCGATACCACTACGTAAAGCCAGAAATCCAGCATCACGTCCCATTACTTCAATAAAAAATAAGCGACTGTGTGCACTGGCTGTATCTCTGATTTTATCTACGGCTTCTACCACGGTATTGAGAGCGGTGTCGTATCCGATGGTGTAGTCTGTGCCATAGAGGTCATTGTCAATGGTGCCCGGAATACCTACGATAGGGAAATTATATTCCTGTCCAAAAATTCTTGCTCCGGTAAAAGTTCCATCCCCACCAATAACAACCAATGCATCAACTTTATGTTTTTGCAGGTTCTCATAGGCTGTTTTTCTTCCTTCGGGTGTTCTAAAACCATCGCTTCGTGCCGACTTTAAGATGGTGCCACCCAGGTGAATGATATTACTCACCGACTGGGAATTCATGGCGACGAATCTGTTTTGAATCATTCCGTGATATCCCTGTTTAATTCCAACTACCTTAAGGTTGTTGTAAATGGCTGCCCTCACAACTGCTCTTAAGGCAGCATTCATCCCTGGAGCATCGCCTCCGGAAGTTAGTACACCAATTTTTTTAATTTGTCCCATACGTTTATTTATCTTTTGTCATTATTCTAATTTGCTCTGCAACTTGTTGCATTAGCCAGGGAGGTGTGGATGTTGCTCCACAGATTCCAACAGATTTTGTCAGCTCAGAAAACCACTCTGGATTAAGCTGGTCTTTTTTACTGATAAAATAGGATTGCGCATTGGTTTCTTTACATTTTTTAAAAAGCATCTGGGCGTTGCTGCTTTTTTCTCCACCAACAAAAATGATCATATCATGTTTTTGGGCAAATAGTGTCATTTTTGGCAATCGGTTGGCAACCTGTCGGCAAATGGTATCAAATGATTTAAATTCAACCTCTGTGTTGATGTTTTCAGAAAGATAATCGACTAACTTCTTAAATCCATCAATACTCTTGGTGGTTTGAGCATAGAGATGCGTAGGTCTGTTTAAATCAATTTTTGATACATCATCCAACGATTCAATAATTAAAGCTTCGTTGTTGGTTTGTCCCCTCAGTCCAATTACTTCGGCATGTCCTTTTTTACCATAAATAAGCACTTGACCGTTTACGGTTTTTAAACTCTTCCACGATTCCTTAATGCGTTTTTGGAGTTTTAGTACCACCGGACAGGTTGCGTCAATTATGGTGAGGTCTGCTTCTTTTGCCTTTTGATAGGTATGAGGAGGCTCACCATGGGCACGTATAAATATTTTATTGCTTTTAATGTTGTTTAATCCGTTTCTGTCAATCGAAATCATCCCTTTGTTTTGCAGGCGTTCCATTTCCATATTATTGTGTACTATATCGCCTAAGCAATACAGTATACCATTTTCCTGTAGTTCCAGCTCCGCAGCTTCAATGGCTTTAACAACACCAAAACAAAAGCCTGAGGAAGGATCGATTTCAATAAACAAAGATGACAATTTTATATCTATTAATTGATAAGTGGTTAACTATGAATTTTATTATTTATAGATAATTAACAAACATTTATCGGATTAAGTTTCTCTTTTTTAATTCATCAACAATAAAGGCGAGTTGTTCCTCTTTGGTCATATGGCTATTATCAATAATAATGGCGTCATCGGCTCTTTTAAGGGGACTCTCGTCGCGTGTTTCGTCAATATGGTCACGTTTTTTTACATTTTCCAACACCTCATCAAAGGTAATGGATTCATTTTTCTCCTGAAATTCTTTAAAACGTCTTTGTGCACGAATCTCAGGTGAAGCTGTCATAAACAGTTTTAAATGGGCGTGGGGGAAAACCACTGTGCCAATATCTCGTCCATCCATTACAATGCTTTCTGTTTCGCCCATTTTTTGTTGAAGCTCTACCATTTTTTTACGCACAAAGCCTAAGGCACTTATTGCACTTACATGATCGCTTACTTCAAGGCTACGTATTTGTTTTTCAACAGAATGGCCGTTTAAATAGGTTTCGTTTGTTTTGCTTGGGGCATCAAACTTAAAACTAATGGAGATTTCGTTTAGGGCAACTTTAAGGCCTTGCTGGTCAATTTCATCTCCTTTAATTAAGTTATTTCTTAGCGCATATAGTGTAACACAACGGTACATGGCACCGGAGTCGATGAAGATGATATTCAACAATTTAGCCAAATCTTTGGCTACTGTGCTCTTGCCACAGGAAGAGTATCCATCGATGGCAATAACCAGTTTAGAATTTTTTGTAGTCATTTAGGTAATTTTGAGCCCGTAAATGTACTACGATTGTTTGATTTATGAAGGTTTAGTGATAAAAAAAATAGCTTAAAAATTTGATATGTTCGTTGTAATAGAGAAATGATTTGAGGTACCTCCTAAGTGATAACGAGCTGATCCGTAGGCAAAATGAAATTTGTATATCCTAAATCCAAAACCCCAGGAATAGCCTGCTGTAGAAAGGTTTTCATCGTACCCCAGTTCTTTTCTTCTGCGGTGGTTATAGCCTAAGTCAATGTGGAAGTTTTTGGCAGGTAAAAATTCAACGCCCAGCACCATATGGCGCATTAATTCGTCACCAAAACTGGAACTTTCTTCCTCAGTAGAATCATCGCTGGTGGCATTTTCTTCATCGTACACCGTATAAGTTAAGTCCCAGTCTAATAAGTATTGGGCAGTGAGAGAGAAGCGGAAGGGCGCATGCGCTAATTTTTTCGTAACTCCAATTTGTAAATCGGTGGGCATATCTTCGCTTGTCTCATAATAGGAGGTGATTTGAGATCCCAGGTTTTTAAGCGTAGCTGCTATAGAGAAGTTTGTTTCTTCCTTAGAATATATAAAGCCAAAGTCGGCAGCCAAACCAAAGGAAGTGTAGCTGTCTAACTGCGAATAGATGGGTTTGAAACTCATTCCCATGGAAATAGTAGGAGACAGTTGACGGGCTGCGGTAAAAATAAATGCATATTCCGCAGCTGTGGCCACTCCTAGTAATTCGTTGTTTTCATTGGTTCGTTGAAAATCACCATAATTCACATTATGAATGCCAAAGCTAAAGGTCGCAATGTCTTCAAAATGATGGGTGTAACCCAGATAACCGTAATGTATATCCGTCATGTAAGGGACGTAGTTAAACACTAGGGCATTATTCATTTCTTTTTGAAGTAATGCAGGATTATGATAGGCCATGTTAAAATCATTATCCTTGATGGAAATATTGTTTCCGCCCAAGGCCCCAACCCTTGCTGAATTAGTAAGATTTAAAAAGTCGTACGTACTTTCTCCCCCTATTTGAGCACTCAGCAATTGAATTGTTGTTATACTCAATATGAATAAATATAATCTTTTCATTTTTGTTCTATCCATCCTCATTAAAACGACGAGTTAATAAAATTAGTGTAATGCAATATTAATATTCTTTTTTTAAAGTCTCCATTACCTCATAAACAGCCGGACATACAAAAGTGTTTTTGTAACTCAGGTTTAAAATCTGATAAAATCTTTTTCTATCGGTATGAGGATACTCGCGGCAGGCTCTGGGTCGTACTTCATATATCATACAGTAATTATCAGGCATTAAAAAAGGGCAAGGTGTTTGTTTAAAAATATAATCTTCATCCTCATCGATTTCAAAATACTGATCAATTAATTCTGGTCTTTTCATTTTAAGGTGCCTAGCAATTCGGTCAATATCTCTATCGATAACGATTGGGCTGATAGATTTACAACAGTTGGCGCATTGTAAACAGTCTATTTTTTGAAAGGCCTCATTGTGTGCATCCCACACGGAATTATCTAATGTTTTGGGTTTCTTTTTTCTCAGTCGAGTTGTAAAAGCCTTGTTTTCTTTGGCTTTATTTTGAGCAAGTTCCTTATATCTCTCTAAATCAAACTTCATATTTCTTTCTTCTAAGTTGGGAGATAAATAATCCTGAAATCACAATAATAATGGCAATAGCTTTCTGCAGATCTATTTGGTCTCCTAAGATCCACCATGCAAAAAGAGCTGTAAAAACAGGTATCAGATTGATAAACATATTAGATTTAGCAACTCCTAATTTTTTTATGGCCTTGGTGTATAAAATAAAAGCAATGGATGATGCAAAAATAGCCAATTGAATTATAGCCAGTACGGCATTGGTTTTTATCTGCGTTTCAGATATGTTTTTGTATTCCATCATTAAAAATACGGGTAAAAACATCACGATGCCAATCAAATTTTGATACGCAATAATATTTACCGGTGAATATTTATATGCCAGTTTTTTTAGTAATAATGAATATCCAATAGTAGCAAAAACGGGTAACAACATAAGGGCGATGCCAAGTAATGGGGCTGTTAGTACAAAGCCATTTTCAAAGATTAACAAACCAATGCCTAAGAATGAAATAATGATTCCCGTTATGCTTAGCCAGGTAAGTTTTTCTTTGAAAAACAAAAAGGCAAAAACAGAAGAAAAAAGAGGGATGGTTGATATAATTACAGATGCCAGCGTACTGGATACAAATAGTAAACCAAAGCTCTCTCCCATAAAGTATAAAAACGGTTCGAAAAAGGCCAGAAATAAAAATAGTTTATAGTCTTTTTTGGCAATTGGCTTGTGTCTTCGGGTAAGTTTTAAGAAGGTAAATAATAAGGCCGAACTGATAATTAAACGCAAGAAGATAGTTGTCACCGGTCCGAATGATTCATAAGCTACCTTTATCCATACAAAGGAGAAGGCCCAGAAAATCATGGAAAAAATAATGTTTAAATAGGTAGTAATGTTGTTTTTTGCCATGGTTGTTAATGAAGAGCCAAAAATAGACAAATATATGATAGGAACGAAAGGTAAATATTTTCAGATTGAACAGCTATAAATTTACCATCTCCATTTTAGGTAGTATGTCGTTCACTACTTTCTGTCGGGCATTTTCGCGTGCCTTTTTAAGTGCATACTCATAGTTGCCAGGTAGCATGCCCTTTAGCCCGCTAAATCCATCGGCAAAAATTTCCATATGGTTTTTATTGTCAGTTATAGAGAGATGGAATTCAACATACACGATAAATAATGAATACCCCTTGCCTTTCTTTTCATCTCCAGCTATAAATTCAGAGTTTATTTTTACAATAAAATCGGCATCTTCTTTATTCTGTGTGATGTTAAAATAGCTTTGGGCCAGTTCGGAACGCATCATATTATTAAATGTTTGTGCCGATGAAGAATCTCCGAAAACAACTTCGTTCATATCAATGTAGGCCAATGATTTCTGAACTTCAATATTAAATTGGGTAGCAGGCAGGAATTCATCGAGGAAAAAAGCCTTCAGTAAAACTTTAGTCTCTTCATCTTCACTGTCAAATAATTTATCGGCATTAAATATGGCGGTAATCTCCTGGTTCTTCCTCTTGGATATCAGTCGTTTGATGTCACAAGCAATATATCCATCGTAGTTTGTGTAACCTGAGGGAGATAGTTCTCCTTCTCCTTTAGAAAAATAAAAATTCAAAGGTAAATTGGCTACCGGTCTTTTTTCGTTTGCATCATCAAGATAGTAGGTGTGAAGAGCCAAAGGAATCTCAAGCTCTTTACTAAATTGAATTAAATAAGATGTTTGTTCAGCTTCAATATGGATTTTTTTAAAAGCCGACTGTATGGCAGAAAAGATATCTGCTCCCAAGTTTAAATTGTCCTCAATATCCTTATATGTTAAATCTTCGTTAGCATGAGGTTTAATAGCTTTAATGGCTTGAACATAAAATAATAATCCCTGGTAAATATCGCCCTGATTAACGGCTTTTTGGCCATCGTAATAATAAGAGGCACTTAGCTTTTTAGCATGGTCAAGATTCATTTTTTTACGCAGTGCATATTTTTCCTTAGATAGGCGGACCATTACCCAGTATTCTTTCTTATTCTCCCAAGTAAACACCTCATACCCTTCCAGAGTAGCTTCTACTGATTCGTAGGTGTTGGCTTCAAATTCTTCCTTCACCTGGTAATTATTTTCAAATTGTCGGAGTATAGAGTTGGAGGAGATATTTACTTTTATCTCAGAGCTCATTTGTTTCAGAGCTTTATTTCTGGCTTCAGTACGATAGGATACTTCTCCTTCCTGTTTTGTATTCATCGCAATGCCAATGTAATAACTGGTGTCGTTGGGGCGTTGTTTAACCCATTTGGGCTTGCTCTTTGCATAAACCTGCGTAAAAGAGAATAGCGATGAAAAAATAAGCAACATAACCAGTCGCCAAGTAATATTTTTAAGGAAGATAGAGGTATTCATGGTCAAAAGATTATTTTATTTACAATTGAATATTTTCATCAATCACTTTATAAATCAAGTCGGGCTCAAAGCCACGCGATGAGGCAAAGCGTATTAATGCGCTCTTTATTTTATAGGGGTCCGTATCTTTTATCGATTTTCTTTTATGTATCAATAAATGCGACAATGCTTCTTTGTATTCATGGTCGTTAATGTTATTAAGTTCTTGTTCAACAGGCTCTCCGTAGATGTTTTTTACTTTTAGCTGCCATCTGATTTTAATCTTTCCCCAGCGGTTAAATATAAATTTTTCTTTTACATAGAATTTCACATATCTCAATTCGTCAATAAATTTTTCTTTCAGCAATTGCGCAATTACTTTTTCTTGTAGGGCTGGGTCAAGTTTCCAGTCATACAATTTCTTTTCTATATCGGAAATGCACTTTTCCTGACGGGCACATATGTTTGATGCTTTTACCAGAGCTTCTTCAAATGTCATTTAATTGTATGCAAAAAGTTTTCATTCAATGATTGATGTAACAAAGTTAATAATCTACTTGATATAAATTGTTTTGGTATTTACAAACTCAAGGGGGCCGTATATCGATAGTTCTCTTCCGTAGCCACTCTCTTTAACTCCGCCAAAAGGAAGTCGAGGGTCCGACTTTACAAAATCGTTCACAAAACAACAACCTGCCTCTAATTCATTTTCGGCCAGAAATTTTCCTTTCTCAATGTCAGCTGTAAAAATTGCTGCTCCTAAGCCAAATGATGTGTCGTTGGCGATGGCAATAGCCTCCTGTTCATTGCTTACCTTTATTAGCGATGCTACCGGTCCAAAAAGTTCTTGATTATAAGCAGGCATTTCTGCCTTAATATTTGACAATACAGTTGCCGGAAAATAAAATCCTGGCCCTTCTTTAAGCTCTCCGCCACATAATAATTGAGCTCCCAACGAAACAGATTGAGTTACCTGACTGAATAAGTCTCCACGGATATTGCCTCTGGCTAAAGGACCCAATTGGTTGTTTTCATCAAATGGATCGCCCATAGTAGCCGACTTCATTTTGTCGACAAATAAAGCTTCAAACTCGTCGTAAACTTTTTGAGTAATAATAAAACGTTTGGCACCAATACAACTTTGTCCGGTGTTTATTAACCTGCCTTTTACGCAGGCATCAACAGCCTGAGGGATATCGGCATCATCAAAAATAAGATAAGGGTCGCTGCCTCCCAGTTCCAGTACACATTTTTTTAAATACTTACCTGCTGTTTGTGCAACGGCCTGTCCTGCTTTTGTACTTCCGGTAAGCGTAATGGCTGCAATGCGTTTGTTTGCAACCATTCTTTCCACTTTACGGTTGGATGCAAGTACACTACGAAAAACATTATCCGGAAAATCAGCGTCTGTAAATAAATCTTCTATGGCAATGGAGCATCCCGGTACATTGGAGGCGTGTTTTAAAACTACTGTATTTCCGGCCAGTATAGCAGGAACTGCAAAGCGAAATACCTGCCAAAAGGGAAAGTTCCAAGGCATAATAGCTAATATAACACCCAATGGCTGAAAGGTGACATAGGAGTTTGTGGCTTCGGTAAGAATAGTCTTCTGCTGAATAATATCCTCAATATTATCACAATAATAATCACATAACGAGATACATTTGTCTATCTCCGCTCTGGATTCATTGATGGGTTTACCCATCTCAATAGAAATGGTAAAGGCAAGACCTTCCTTTTTGTAATTCAGAAACTTGGCTAAGGTTTTTATTTTTTCTATTCTGAAATCAAGTTTACTGTACTTCCATAATTTGTAGGCATTTTGTACTTCTTTGATGATGTTATCTATTTCTTCCCATTGATGTTCAAGGTATTCTCTTACTATTTCTCCATTTGCAGGATTGATACTTTTTAGCAACATGTTTTCTCGGTTTTACGGGGGATAAATATGATAACTCTAATTGAATTTACTGATAAAATTAAGATGAATTTTATGAATATGAAAAGTAAATGAGAAAAGATTGGGCAAATAAGCATAGATAATTTTATTGTTTAGGCTTTTTTGTGATTAATAGATATACATCATAGGGTATAAAAAAGGCTGTTTAAAGAACCGGACAATACAATCTATTTTGTTAGAGCTTCATTTCGTGAGTCTACTTCGTTTATTGGATAATTAGCTTGCACTGCATGCTTGTTTAAATGATATGCTGACTGATTTAAAAGCCAAAAATGGGTTTGTTTATCCAATTATAGCTTTTTATTTAGTGTCATTTATTGGTAAAATGCTGGTGTGTTTTCAAAAAAAACCGAATTTATAACATACATAATAATAGGAAGTTAATGTGGTTTGTATACTGTTTGTATGGGTGATTTTATGAGTGGTATAGAATAAGTAGTGGGCGATTTTTTAGCATTCTCACCAAATGTGTTTAAAATTGTGAAAACATGTTAAAAACGTTGAAGGTCTTTTTTTAATGTTTAAGCAATTTAATTAATGAAAATTTAAAAAGTTTATGAAAAAAGTTGTTCTATTTACAATCCTTGCGTGTTGGAGCTTATTAAGCTATGCTCAGAGTAACATAAAAGGTCGCGTTACGTCTGCAGAAGATGGAACTCCTATACCTGGAGTTAGTATCATTGTTGAGGGTACTACAAATGGTACAATCACTAGCGTTGATGGTGACTATTCGCTGCAAGCCAATGAAGGCGATGCTCTTGTATTCTCTTTTATCGGTATGCAAACTCAAAAAATTAAGGTTGGAACAGAAACTACTATTAATATTGTGATGAAAAGTGATATTTCTGACCTTGAAGAAGTAGTAGTGATAGGTTATGGTGTTCAGAAAAAAAGTGTCATCACAGCTGCTATAAGTAGTGTGTCGGCAGAAGATCTGGAAAAGGAAACCCCAACACGAATTGAGAATGTATTGAAAGGTAAGGTCTCAGGGGTTCAAATTACTCAGAGTTCAGGCCAGCCAGGTTCTTCGTCTCAGGTTAAAATCCGTGGTATTGGTACTGTAAATGACAGTGATCCTTTATATATTGTTGACGGTATGGCTGTTGACGGAGGTATTGATAATATCAATCCTTCGGATATTGCTTCTGTAGAAGTATTGAAAGATGCTGCTTCAGCCGCTATTTATGGTACCAGAGGGGCCAATGGTGTAATTCTGGTCACTACAAAAAGTGGAGCAAAAGGAAGGGCAACCATTAATTATGACTTCTCCTATGGTGTTCAAAATCCATGGAAGAAAAAGGCCATATTAAATGCATCAGAGTATATGGTGATTATGAATGAGATAGAGCTCAATGATGGAAATGATATTACTTATTCTCAGGATGAGATTGATGGGGCCGGAGAGGGTACCGATTGGCAGGATAAAACATTTAATTATAATGCGCCGGTTCAAAATCACCAGATAAGTATTAGCGGAGCTAATGATAAAACCAATTATTATGTGTCGTTCGGTTACTATAACCAGGAAGGTATTGTTGGTGGAGATTATGATAGGTCGAATTTTGAACGTTATAGTGTTCGTATAAATAACACTTACAATGTGTTTGAAGAAAATCGCAAATTCTTAAAAAGCTTTAAGGTTGGGGTGAATTCAAGTTACAGCCGCATTCTTTCTCAATCCATCACCGCTAACTCAGAATATGGTTCTATCCTGGGAAGTGCTTTGGGTATAGATCCTACTCTTTCGGTTTACTCTGATGATCCTGATAGCGATTTAGAAGATCACCCATATGCTATTACTGATGATGACGGTAGGGTGTATGCGCTGGCTCCTGATGGATTTCAAGAAATTTGTAACCCAGTCGCTATGTTAGACCAGCCCTATAATTCATATTTTAATTCAGATAAGTTGATCGGAACCTTTTGGGGTGAGTTGGAACTTCTAAAAGATTTAAAATTTAAAAGTAGTTATGGTGTCGATTTAGCTTTCTGGGGTTCAGATGGATATTCTTATGAATACTATTTGAGTAGTCAAAATTATTCAGAAACCAGTAGTGTTTGGTCAAGTATGAACCGTGGTTTCAGATGGCAGGTTGAAAATACATTGAGCTATTCAAAAGTAGTGAATGAAAAACATAATTTTTCGGCAATACTTGGCCAATCATCCAGTGAGTATAAGTATCGTTATTTGTCGGGTACTGATTATGAACTTGCTGATAGCGATGAAAGTAAAGCTAATATTGATTACGCTACTGCTGATGAGGATGATTCTTCTGTATCCGGAGGTACAGGCGGTTATGATTCTAAAACACTAGCATCTTATTTTGGCCGTTTAAATTACAATTTCGACGAGAAGTATATGTTTCAAGCTACTGTTCGTCGTGATGGATCTTCCAGCTTTGGAGCCAATAACAAATGGGGAACATTTCCTTCGTTTTCTGTAGGTTGGAATGTAAGTAATGAAAACTTTATGGATGCTGCTCCTGCTTGGATTAGTTACTTAAAACTGCGTGCGAGCTGGGGTAAAAACGGTAACGAAAATATTGAGGAATTTGCATATGCCAGTTATTTAGAAGGAGGCTTGAACTATTATTTTGGTTCAGGAGATTATTCAACCATGCAATACGGTTATAGTTCGGGTAGAATTGCCAATGCCGATGTAAGATGGGAAGAATCTGTACAAACAGATGTTGGTCTTGACTTGCGTTTGTTCAATCACGCCTTGTCTATTGGTGTTGATTACTTTTATAAAAAAACAGAAGGTATGTTGGCAACCTTGCCAATCCCTAGTTACGTTGGTAAATCTGCTCCTTATGGTAATGCAGGAGATATGGATAATAAAGGTTTTGAATTTGAAGTTACCTATAAGGATAATATTGGGGATCTTAAATACAGTATTGGTGCGCAGGCATCTTATATCACCAATAAGTTAATTGATCTAGGTAATGAATCTGGTGAAACAGTGTACTTAAGTAATAGTGCAACAGGTTTAGGTTCTTATGTGAAGGGTTCAAATGGAGAGGTATGGCCCTATTTTTATGGATATAAAACCGATGGTCTTTTACAAACAAATGCTGAAGCATCTGTCTATAATGATACTTATGGTGAAAGTGCTGTTGCCGGTGATGTTAGATTTGTAGACTATAATGGCGATGGAGTAATTGATGATGATGATAGAACCAAAATTGGTAAAGGAATGCCTGATTGGACTTATGGTTTCAATATCTCAGCCGACTACAAAAGTTTTGATTTAAGTATGTTTTTTCAGGGTACCATTGGAAATGATATGTTTGATTTCTCACAGAGATCAGATATTCCTCTTATGAACCGCCCTGAGTGGATCTTAAATCGTTGGACAGGTGAAGGGACTTCTAATTCAATACCTAGGGTAACTTCTGATGATACCAATAATAACTGGCGTTCATCAGAACTGTATATCAAAGATGGTTCTTACCTCAGGTTAAAAAATATTCAGTTAGGATATACTATTCCTTCTACAGTGATTAGTAAAGATATCATTCAGCGATTCAGAATCTATGTGGCGGCAGATAACTTGTTGACTTTTACCAATTACGATGGTTTTGACCCAGAAATTGCTTCTGATGGTTATACTTCTATTGGGGTTGATAAAGGTATTTACCCTCAGTCGCGTACCGTTACTTTTGGAGCCAATATTACTTTCTAATTTAAAAACGTTATTATCATGAATAAATATATTTTATCAATATTTTTTGCCTTACTACTGGTTTTTTCATCCTGTAGTGATGACTTCTTAACGATGGAGTCTACAGATTCTCAGTTAGCAGGCGATACTGCCACACAGGAGGACTTGTTGAGTTATTTGGCCTCTTGTTATCAGATTTTGTTATTTGATGATTATGCAAATTATGAATTTAATAGTGTTACGCTAATGTCTGACCTATTGTCAGATGATATTTATAAAGGGGGTAGTTCTTCTAGTGACCAGCAGGTGTTATACAGTATGTCGCAGTATGATTTAAATGCGGATTTAACAGCTACAGGTCTATGGACACTTTATTATGCCGGATTAGCTCGATGTAATGAGGCAATAACAGCTTGCGATAATTGTGAAGACGTAGATGAAGATACTCTAAATCAATATAAAGCAGAAGCACACTTCTTGCGCGCTTATTATGTACATTGGTTATGGAAATTTTGGGGAAACATACCTTATTTTGAGGAGGAATTAACAGACCCATATATGGCTTATCAATATGATGCAGATGAAGTTTATGATGAGTTAATTGAAGATTTGGATTTCGCTATTGATGATGATAAGCTGGATATGCAAACCTCAGCAGCAGATGATGGACGTGCTACCCAGGCAGCAGCAATGATGCTTAAAGCCAGAGTTGTTATGTATCAGCAGGATGAAAGCAAGTACGCAGAGGTGTTAGCCGATATGGAAGAGATTATCAATAGTGGTGCCTTTTCTCTAGTCGATGATTTTGCTTCTATATGGTTAAGCGACGGTGAGTTTGGTGATGGTTCTATTTTTGAATCGAACCACTTGGGCGAAGGAAAAGAGTGGAGTAACGCATGGAGTGGTTATGGAACAGTTTTGCCAGCCATGATTTCTCCAAATTCTTTATCAGGAGATGATTTATTAAGTGATGTGACTGACTATGATGGTGGTTGGGGATTTGCTCCTGTTCGTTCTGAAATGATTGATATTTATGAAGATGGTGATGAACGTATGAGCGCTT
The DNA here is from genome assembly GCA_041595375.1 of Saccharicrinis sp. GTDB lineage: Bacteria > Bacteroidota > Bacteroidia > Bacteroidales > Marinilabiliaceae > Saccharicrinis. Next base: position 17,971 of record JBFHKL010000008.1, on the reverse strand, counting down.
CTATCAATCAGTTTTCATCAGATTCTTATACTGCACGTTTCCAGGATACCGGATACTTTTTGGCTAAGTATGCTGCTCGTGAAGATTATATTGAATCTACAGCTACAGCATCTTTAAACTACGAAAATAATGCACGTATTTTTCGCTTAGCAGAGGCCTACTTAAATGCAGCGGAATTGATTGTTATTTACGGACAATCTCCTTCTTCTGTTACGGCTCAGGAATGTTTAGATGCTATTCGTACACGTGCCGGTTTAACTTCTGTTGACGCTACCGCTGCTAATATAAAACTGGAACGTCGTAGAGAGTTCCTTGGCGAAGGAATGCGTTTTTGGGATTTAGTTCGTTGGGGAGATACAGGTGTTCTTACCGAAAGTGTTGACGACTATTCATCAGACAGAACCTGGGACGACACAAGAAAACACTTCCCTATTCCTCAGGATGAGATTGATAAGACATCAGGCGACTATCAATTAGTACAAAACGATGGTTATTAATTTATTAAATCAGTGAAAAATAATGATTATGAAAAATATATATATAATATTCGTAAATTTAATAGTATTACTATTGGTTGCTTGTGATCCTCAGGAATTTGACTCAATAGATATTGGTTCGGCCCCTTCCGAGGATGATATGTCCTTTGTTTATACAGAGGGAAATAATAACCTCTTTACATTTGAAAATACATCTTCGGTTACCGGATATGCCTATTGGGATTTTGGTAACGATGATAGTGGTTCGGGAGATAAGGATTCAGTTACTTATAAAGAAGCCGGTGATTATACTGTTACCATGACCCTTATTACTAAAGGTGGTAGTAACGAAATTACGGGTACTGTTACTGTCGCTAATGATTATGAATATACAAATATCGCTGAAAATGGTGGGTTTGATAACGGAGATGAGAGTTGGAATACTTATGCTATAGGTGATGGAGTGGATATTGCTATTGCTGATGGTACGGCTACATGGACAGGAGGTAGCTGGGCACAAGCGGTTCTGTACCAAGCCATTGAAGTTGAGGCAGGTGTGGAGTATCAGGTAGATATGAATATCTCAGGAAGCGGCGCAACTGATACCTGGTTTGAAGTGTATTTTGACACAGAAGCTCCCGTTGAAGGCTCTGACTATACCAGCGGAGATATCTTATTGGGACTAAATACCTGGGCTGGTTGTGGTAGCGATGGTTTTGATACTGATTTTACAAAAATTTCCTGTAGCGACGATGGTTCAAACGGTTCAGTTACTTTTGATACCGCAGGTACTGCTTATTTGGTAATAAAAGGTGGAGGTTCTGATTTAGGAACAAGCGGAATTTCCATTGATGATGTGGTGGTTTATTCTACCGAAGAGTAAATGTTTTATGATACAAGTGTGCGTTGGTTTGTCCTGCGCACATTTGTTTAATAATAAACTGAATGATGATGAGGAGTATATTCAAAGTATTATTGGTAATCGGTGCAGTTACTCTGTTTATTGCTGCTTGCAATAGCGATGATGGAGATGCAAATGATTATTTGGCTGGTTTTACTTATGAATATGATGCTACGCAAATCAATACGGTAAATTTTACCAATACTTCAGAGGGAGATTATGTGTATATCCAATGGGATTATGGCGATGGAGAAGGCGATGGAGAGAAAAAAACAGATAAGACTTCGGTTTATTCCAAATACTATCCGTATGCAGGAGATTATGAAGTGACTTTAACTGTTTGGGGAGTTAATAACTCATCTAGTGATACGAAAACTGTTACACAAACAATCACCATAGAAGCCGATGATTCTGATGTTTCAGAATCTATAGGTACTGAGGTGGAATTTTGGATGACTCAGGGAAATCAGACCGTTCTGTTTGGAAAACAAGAAGACAATTTAGTTTTTGGATATGGATCTGAATCTAACAGCAATATTACCATTGATGTTGACACAACAACCACTTACCAAGAAATTGAGGGCTTTGGTTTTGCCTTAACAGGAGGAAGCGCACAAGTAATTAATCAGATGGATGTGCAAGAAAGAGAAGCTTTGTTGGAAGAGTTGTTTCTTATTGATACTACTCATGTTGGCATAAGTTATATAAGAGTTAGTATTGGTGCATCCGATTTAAGTGCAGAACCGTTTACCTATGATGAAACCTTAGATGGCCAGGAGGATTTAGACTTGGAAAATTTTAGTATTACAGAATATGATACAGCTCTTATTCCTGTTCTACAAAGTATTATAGAACTTAATCCTGACATTAAAATATTGGGAAGTCCCTGGACGGCACCAATCTGGATGAAATCAAATGCAAGTTACATTGGTGGAGAATTGCTTTCAGATTATTATGAGGTATATGCCAACTATCTGGTTGCATACATTACCGAAATGAAAAACAACGGGATTACAATTGATGCAATAACACCTCAGAACGAGCCTTTACACGATGGAAATAATCCGAGCATGTACATGAGTGCAAGTGATCAGACGGATTTTATAAAAAATTACTTAGGTCCTAAATTTGCCGAGAATAATATCTCAACAAAGATTATTATTTACGATCATAATCTTGATAATACCGCTTATCCTTTGTCGATATTGGCAGATGAGGAGGCGGCCCAATATATAGAAGGTTCAGCTTTTCACCTGTATGCCGGAGATATCAGTAGTTTAAGTGCTGTTTACGAGGCTTATCCTGATAAAAAGGTGTATTTCACCGAACAATGGACCAGTGCAAGCGGTGATTTTGGTGATGATCTGAAATGGCATGTGAGTAACTTAATCATTGGGGCTACCCGCAATTGGAGCAGTAATGTGCTTGAATGGAACCTAGCATCGGATCCTAATTATGAGCCTCATACGGTAGGCGGATGCAGCCAATGTAAGGGGGCTTTGACAATTGATGGAAATTCAGTGACAAGAAATGTGAGTTATTACATCATTGCTCATGCCTCAAAATTTGTACGGCCGGGGTCGGTGCGTATAGCTTCCAATACCAGTGATGAATTAGAAACGGTTGCTTTCAAAACGCCCGATGGAGAAAAGGTTTTGATTGTTCTAAATAATGGTTCATCTACTGAAATAAATTTTAATATTCGATTTAATAAAACAACAATAAGTTCAAGTTTATTGGCAGGGGCTGTAGGTACCTATGTCTGGAATTGAAATGCTCATCGAAAAATATGAACTTTGATACGAGCCTAATAATTAAATTTTTACAAACATTAGACGTGAATCAGATATATGTGGGTTATGATGCATATTGGATCGTTTGAAAACAAATAATTTTATGAACAAAAATATTTTTTTAGGAATTGCAATTACCGCATTATGCAGTTGTTCAGCTCCATCCGTTAAAAATAAAGCTATAGATGGCAAAGAGAATACGGTGAATTTTGATGGCAATAGCCGAAATATAGAAGTTTTTACGAGCTCTAAAGATTCGGATTTGAAACTCACAAAAACAGCCAATGTTTCTTTTTCTAAAGCAGTTCAGCCTCTCGAAACAGGTAATTCAGTATTTGTTAATCCTCTTAAATCATTTCAATCTGTTTTAGGTATTGGAGGTGCCATTACCGATGCTTCAGCCGAAGTTTTTGCTGAACTTTCAGCTGAAAAGCAACAAGAGTTATTAGATGCCTATTATGGAGAAAATGGAATTAACTATTCGCTGATGCGCACGCACATCAACAGTTGCGATTTCAGTAGCGGAAGTTATACTTATGTTGAAGAAGGTGATAAGGATTTAAAGTCTTTTTCCATAAAGCACGATCAGGCTTACCGTATTCCATTTATAAAAAGAGCCATTGCTGCAGCTGCTGGAGAAATGACCTTGTATGTGAGTCCGTGGAGTCCACCTGCTTTTATGAAGGATAATAACAATATGTTGCACGGCGGAAAATTACTTCCTGCCTATTATCAGTCATGGGCTGATTATTACGTGAAGTTTATTCAGGAATATGAAAAACAAGGCCTGCCCATATGGGGGTTAACCGTGCAGAATGAACCAATGGCTGTGCAAATATGGGAATCATGTATTTACACCGCAGAGGAAGAAAGGGATTTTGTGAAGAATTATCTTGGTCCTACTCTGGAAAAGGCTGGTTTAGGCGATAAAAATATTATTGTATGGGATCATAACCGCGATCTGATTGTGGATAGAGCCAATACCATTTTGAACGACCCGGAAGCTGCAAAATATGTTTGGGGTACTGGTTTTCATTGGTACGAAACATGGAGAGGCGGAGAGGCTATGTGGCGAAATTTGGCAACCATACAAGAAGAATTTCCCGATAAAAAATTAATGTTTACCGAAGGGTGTAACGAGGGATTTACTCAGGATGGATATCAGCGATGGACTAACGGTGAACGTTATGGCGAATCGATGATTAATGATTTTAACAACGGTACTGTCGGTTGGACTGACTGGAATATTTTGCTGGATGAAAAAGGTGGACCAAACCATGTGGGTAACTTATGTTTTGCGCCTATTCATGCCGATATCACAACTGATGAATTAATATACACCCCGTCGTATTATTTTATTGGACATTTTTCGAAGTTTGTTCATCCTGGCGATAAACGAATTAGTACCGCTACGAGTTACTCTCCCTTGTTGAGTACATCTTTTGTTGATTCGGAAGGTAAGATTGCTACCATTGTTATGAACAAGGCCGATGAAGATCTGAAATATAGTTTATATATCAACGGTTATCAGGCTGATATGGAAATTCCTGCCCGCTCTATTCAAACATTGGTTTATTAATTGGATCGTTTCCGTTAATTAAAAAATGAATTTATAGGGTTAATTTTGTTCTGGTGTTGATGTTGTAATTTATTCACCAGTATAGTAAGAGGTATTATTTTTTAATAAAATCGAACCGTTGAATGTCGGTTCGTTCAATGAACAATACTTGAAAACATCTAATTATGATGAAGAATATATTAAAAGCATTACTGGTAATCTATGCAATTACTCCCTTTATTACTGCTTGTAATAGCGATGATGGAGATGCGATTGATTATGTAGCAAGTTTTACCTATGAATATGATTCTACAACAACCAATACGGTAAACTTCACCAATACCTCAGAAGGCGATTATTTATATATTCAATGGGATTATGGTGATGGTGAAGGTAATGGTGATAAAGAAACGGATAAAACTTCTGTTTATACCAATTATTATCCCTATGCAGGGGATTATGAAGTTATTTTAACTGTTTGGGGAGTTAATAACTCATCCAGTGATACAAAAACGATTACACAAACAATCACTATAGATGCCGATGATCCGGATTATGATCCAGAGGCGTCAACTGAAACGCTGAAGTGGAGTGATGAGTTTGATGGAGAGACTATAGATACTGATAACTGGACATTTGAAACCGGAGATGGGGGTTGGGGAAATGATGAGCTTCAAAATTATACCAATGGCGATAACGCTGCTATAGAAGATGGTGTTTTGATAATTAGCGCTGAAAAAATAAATGATGATCAAACAACAGGATCATATACTTCAACACGAATGATTAGCTGGGGAAAGCAAGAGTTTACCTATGGACGAATAGAGGTGAGAGCTAAGTTACCTTCGGGTACAGGTGTTTGGCCTGCCATTTGGATGCTCGGGGCTAACCTGGATACCGAAGGGTGGCCGGCTTGTGGTGAGATTGATATGATGGAGTATGTTGGTTATGATCCGAATAGTGTTCATAGTTCTTTGCATACAAATTCGAGTTATGGATCTACAGTAAATACTGGCGAACTAACAGTAGAAAACTGTGAGGAGGACTTTAATATCTATGGCATGTTATGGACCGAAGATGCCATTAGTTTTTATGTGAATGATCAGGATGATCCTTTTTATACCTATTCTCCTACTAATAAAACAGATGATAACTGGCCTTTTGATAATCCTTGTTTCTTTATATTAAACCTGGCTGTAGGAGGTACATGGGGTGGCGCAAATGGGATAGATGATTCTATTTTTCCTCAAACCCTGGAGATTGATTATGTAAGAGTTTATGAATTAGAAGATTAGTTTGTTAATAAATATATGTTTTGTGTGTGCAGGGTAGCCATATTTTCTTGGATGTGTGTTATCCTGCTTTTATTTGAGCCTATATAAGCCAACTTTGCTCATACTGATGAGAGATCGCGATAATGAGATGAGTAACAAAACGCGACTAAATAGTTAACCTAAATAAATTTTAGGTGAATTGTAAAAATGAATAAAATGAAATATTTTTTTATATTGATTGCTCTAATGCTGCTAATGGGATCTTGCAAGAATAAGGAGAAGAATGCTACTATTGATGGGACCTGGGACGGTTGTGTCATTGGTATGTTCACAGCAGCTGAAAACGGAAATTTTCCTTCCGATGGAGCAAGTGCTATCAAGGGATTTGAAGAATTAATCGACCATAAAGTGGGTTCGGTAACCTGGTTTCCAACCTGGGATGATCCTTTTCCTACTAAGGCCTGTGAAGAAGCTCGTAAAGAAGGCCTCATTCCGCATATTACATGGGAATTGTTTTGGCCTTCGAAAGATCCAAATAATTCAAAAGCCATCGATCATTATGAGGCCATGGATCAGGTGCTTAATGGTGCGTATGATGACTATATCGATAGTTTTGCATTAGCTGCTAAGCAGTATGGAGGTATTGTGCTTAACCGTTTTTTGCATGAGTTTAATGGTAACTGGTATGTGTGGAGTGGTAATAAGAATGGTAGAGAACAAGGTGGACCTGAAAAAGTTGTTGATGTATGGAGGTATGTCGTTAACCGGTTTAGGGCTGTAGGTGCTTATAATGTAAAATGGTTGTGGACACCACATGGACCTTCTACAGATCGCTCAGAAGAGCCTTGGAATAATATTGAGAATTATTGGCCAGGTAGTGATTATGTTGATTGGATTGGTTTGGACGGGTATAATTTTTATCCTAAAGATCCTTGGGGAGGCGTTAGACCTTACCGAGATTTTGATAATAACTTTAAGGAGCTTTATAGCGCTTGTGCCCGTTTAGGAAATCAACCAATGATGATTGCTGAGTTTGGATCCGGAGAATTCGAATACAATGGATTGTCAAAAGCCGACTGGATTAATGATGCTTTTGAAAAAATAAAAAATGACTATCCTCGTATTAAAATATTTACCTGGTTTCATATAAAAAAGGAGTGCGATTGGCAGGTTAATTCCAGCGATGAGGCTTTAAATGCCTTTAGGTTAGCCATGAAAGATCCTTATTTCATAGGCAGCCCCTTTTAATAATAAACTTAAAAATAGTAGTAATAAGAGCGTTTTTGTTGTGTGTATTGAAGTAGCTTGAATGATTGATAAGTGAGAACATAAATGCCTTAAAAAATACTAAGGATTAAAAGGGTAAATGTAAGCGCACATTTACCCTTTTCTAATCCTAACTATTTTATTCAACTCTCAATGTATGTTAAGTATTTATGTTATTGGGTTATATTTGCTTGGCGTTAGTAAATTTGCAATGTCATGCCTACTTATTAAATTGAGTCAATAATTGAATTAAAGATGAGAAAACAGTATCTTATTTTATCGTTCTGGATTTTTGTGTGTTGTGGAGAATTGTTTGCCTATAGTTATCTGCCCATCGTTAAATGCTATGATAAGAATGACTATGGTGCAGGGCGTCAAAACTGGGATGTAGGCACTGACTCTAATGGGATTGTTTATTTTGGAAACAATGACGGTTTGTTACGTTATATTTATGGGAACTGGATATTAAGTAAAACAGCAGCTAACGATGTTGTGCGAAGTCTTTATGTGGAGAATGATACTATTTGGTGTGGAGGAGATAATGAATTTGGTTATTTTGTAAAAAGCACACCCTATGATTTGTCCTATATACAGCTCGGAAACACCCAAGGTGGTATGATATGGAAAATTCAATCTTTTAATGATCGAGTCTATTATCAGAGCAGTATGGAGATTATTGAGTATAATAAAAAGAATAAGGAAACAGTTCATATAAAAGGAGGATCCGATTACAGTGGAATGCAGGTGTGGAACGATAAGCTTTGGGCACTAGCTAAGGATGGAAGTATTGGTACAATTGATAAGGGTAGCTTTAATGTAGTTCATCAATTTGCTGAATTTAATAAAGTTGAAGTGTGTGATCTATTCGTTCATGATAATTTACTACATATTGTGCTCTACGATGGACAAGTTTTTACCTATAATGGCTCTCAATTAACTCAGAAGAAATTACCGGAAAAAATTAAGGGAAAAGCATTATTTGCAGGTTTATCGTACCGTGACAAAGAATACCTACTGGGTACCATTGCAAATGGTTTGGTGCAGGTGAATGAAGCGAGTAATCAGATTACAAATTACATGAATAGTACCAATGGTTTAATAGATAATACAGTATTGTCTATTGGTGCTGATGTGAATGGTAATATTTGGTTGGGGTTGGATTATGGAATTGCCTTTATTGAGATGCAGAATGCCATTCAGCCGATATTTAATCAAGGAGCAAGCTATGGTATTGAAAATATTGGAGATACCACTTTTTTGGCTACAAATAAGGGCTTGTATAGGGCATCGGGTTCTTCTCCTTTTTCCTTGGTGGATGATACCGAAGGACAGGCTTGGCGTTTGCGTGTGATTAATAACGATTTGTATGTTTGTCATAATAAAGGAGTATTAAGGATCAAAGAGGGTAAGACGGAAAATGTTTATCCCAATGGCGGAGTAAAGGATATTGTAGCATTTCATCAAGCTGATTTGTACCTGCTATCAGCCTATTCAGGTTTACTGTTAGCCCGTAAGGTTAATAAGCGTTTCCATGTTCTGGAAAACCTGAATATCTGGGGTGATCCAAGTCTTGTGTACGACCCAAAGAATAAATGTATTTGGGTATCTTCAAAGTGGGAGCCTATTCAAAAGCTTACCTTAAGTAGCGATTTAAAGGTTGTTCGAAAGGGTTATGCAGATATAAAACAATGCTTTCAAGGCGATGAAGATATTGTTTTTTACAATGGAAATCAATTGTACGATTATGTGAAAGGCGAATTTGTTGCTTTTTCAGAAGCCCCCTTTAATCTCATAAAAGGAGAAAATATTGTGGCCATGGACTTTGATGCATTTAATAATGTTGCTTACGTTCAGAATGGGATACCTAATATGTTAACCAGACTCCCTGATGGAAATTATTATTCCTATGAAAAAATACTCAGTTCGCTAAAGAATAAATTAGTAAAGGACTATGAGTTTATCAATATTTATAAGGGAGAATTAAGGATTGCTACAGACAGAGGAGGACTTGCTTTTGATTTTGAATCAAAATTAAACCACTATTTGGTGTCTAATACGGCCATTTCTAAAGTGCAGGTGTTAGATGGTTCAGAGATGCTTGAGTTTATATATCCTTATATGACAGACTTAATACAACTTCCTGTTGGAAAGAAGAATATTCTTTTCCATTTTGGGATGAATAAAGCATCGAGTGATTTGGCTGAATTTCGCTATCAATTATGGCCCTATGATAATGAGTGGTCAGAATGGAATCCTTCTCTATCGCTAAAGGAATATACCCAGCTCAAAGGAGGAAGCTATAAGTTTTTATTGCAAAGTAGGTTAAATGGAGGTGCCATAAAAGAACAAGTGGTGGCCTTTGATATAGCTAAATACTGGTATCAGACACACTGGATTATTCTGCCATATATATTGTTGTTAGGAGTTTGTGTTTATGGTATAATTTATATCGTTCTACTTATCAATAAAAGAAATTTGAATAAAAAGCAGGAGCAATACAAGCAGAGAATGGTGGAAGAGTCTATTGCCTCAAAAAACAAACAGTTACTACAATATATTGAGGTGGTAAGTAGAAAAAATGAGTTTTTAATTGAGCTAAAAAACGGCTTGGCCCGAATGCGTAACAATGAATCAAAACAATGGGAAAATAAAATAATGAACGAAGTAAACAGCGAGAAGAAGCGGTTTTTCTTTGATAAGTTATACTCTGAGGTGCATCAGGATTTTATTAATCGGCTAACAGATAAGCATCCTAACCTGTCGCCCAACGATATCAGAATACTTTCATTTATACGTATTAATTTAGGTACAAAAGAAATTGCCAATCTGATGAATATTTCTTCGAAGAGTGTTGATGTTAGCAGATATCGTTTGCGAAAAAAAATGGACTTGCAACATAGCGATGACCTGAATCTTTACATTAGGGATTTGTAGGGCTTTTTTTCTCTTGCATTCAGATGATTTTGATTCCTCAACTGTGTAATCTGCTTAATTGTGTTTCAAAATTCAGACACTTTATTGTAGGCTTAGCTTGTTTTATTAAAGCCTTCTTTTATCGAGCTTTCAATGCTCATTGCAAAGGTTTAATGTGTAATCCGGATTCAATAGTTTGTAGAATAAGCAGCAATGAGAAATGTCAGGTAGGTTATTTTTTAAATTTTATTGTTTTTTGATGCATTGAAAACATTAGCTTGCTCAAAACAAAAACATCCGGTACTCAATGAATACCGGATGTGTGCATCAATATATGATTTATTATTTTAGTATATAGCTTCGGCTACTTTCTTTACACTTTGTGTAGCCATCATGGTATAAAAGTGAATGATGGGTACACCATTCTTTTTTAAATCGAGAGCCTGTTGTGTGCACCATTCAACGCCTACCTGCTTTACATCATCATTGTTTTTGCATCGACGTATTTCTTTGGCAAAATCTTCTGGTATATCACAGCTAAATATTTTGGGTAACACGGTTAGCTGATTAGCTACAGTGACAGGTTTTATGCCCGGAATAATTGGCACAGTAATACCAGCAGCACGACACTTATCTACAAAGGCGTAGTATTTTTGGTTGTCAAAGAACATCTGAGTCATCACATATTCGGCGCCGGCATCAACTTTAGCTTTTAAATAGGCTAAATCAGATTCCATATTGGGGGCTTCCTCATGTTTTTCAGGGTAGCCTGCTACTCCAAAAGCAAAAGGAGTTTGAAAAGGTTCTCCCTCTGTTCCATCCAGAAAAGTCCCTTTGTTTATGTTGTTCACCTGTTCGGCTAACTCAATGGCATATTGATTACATCTTTCGTCGCGGGGAGGGTATTTTTCTTTGTGTGTATCATCTCCTCGAAGTAATAATACATCGTGAATGCCTAAGAAGTTAAGGTCGATCAATGCGTATTCGGTTTCGCTGCGGGTAAATCCACGAGAAATAATATGAGGAATTACTTTAATGCCATATTTATTTTGGATAGATGCTGCAACAGCAACGGTTCCTGGTCGTTTGCGTATCACTTTCTTTTCCACATAACCCTGACTATTGGTTTCGAATTTGTATTCTTCGCGGTGGGAGGTGATATTGATAAACTGTGGGTTGAACTCTTTTAAAGTATCGATAGTTTTATGAACCCTGTCAATATTATTTCCTTTTAAAGGAGGTAATAGCTCAAAGGAAAATTTGGTTTCTTTATCTTTTAAAATTAACTCTGCAGCTGTCATATGTGTTTTATAATTAATTTACTGAATTAAATATTGGCGCAAATTAACTTTTATATATCTTACTCCCAAATGATTGCGCCGTTGGGGATGATTTGATATTCGGGTGTTGTTTTGGTTTGTGACTTGTTGCTTGCTGAAGCACCCAATGTTGTTGACTAAAAAGGTTTAATGCTTTGTTGGCCTTGTAGCCTCTTTTTGTCAGATATACATGAGTTTATAGTCAATAGGAAAAAATAGCTTAAATAAGTAAACAGATTATTTATAGCTTAAGTTTACCGGTATCCATTTCTCCATTTCTTCTACAGAAATTCCTTTGCGTTGGGCCAAGTCTTCTACCTGATCTTTGCCTATTTTACCTATGCCAAAATACATGGCTTTAGGATGGGCATAGTACAGTCCGCTTACCGATGCATTTGGATACATGCTAAAATGTTCAGTTAAGATGATGTTGGCATTTTTTTCAACTTCCATCAAATCAAACAATAGGCGTTTTTCACTGTGATCGGGGCAGGCAGGGTAACCCATTGCCGGCCTGATTCCTCTGTATCTTTCACGGATGAAGTTCTCTGTGTTAAACTCTTCATCAGGGGCATAGCCCCAAAATTCTCGGCGAACCCTGAAGTGCAGTAACTCGGCAAAAGCTTCGGCTAATCTATCGGCTAATGATTTTAAAAGGATGGCAGAATAATCATCCTGGTCATCTTCATAGATCTTAATCCATTTTTCAATACCTATTCCTGCGGTAATGGCAAAGCCTCCAATATAATCTTTTACACCACTCTCAACAGGGGCAATAAAATCAGCCAGCGAATGGAATGTTTGCTTGCCAGGCTTATCCTGCTGCTCACGTATTTGGTGAAATCTTGTTTTCTCTTTGTTTCGTTGCTCATCCGTATAAACAATAATGTCATCGCCTTGGCTATTGGCCGGAAATAAACCAAAAACAGCTTTGGGAGTTAACATCTTGTCTTGTTCTATTTTATCAAGCATCGCCTGGGAGTCTCTCCATAGCTTTAGTGCTTCTGTAGCCTTGCTTCTGGATTGATCACTATTGAATTTACTAAGCCATTGTTTTTCCTGTTCGGGGGTTTTAAGCTCTTCAATGCCATGGTAACTACCTGTTAGGCTCCAGGCCTGGTAAAAGAAGGTCCAGTCAATGAATTTGCGTATCTCAGCTATTGAATAATCATTAAAAACCTGAATGCCGGTCATATGAGGTGTATGCACTTCATTCTGATTCCAATCTATTTTAAAGTTATTTTTTCTGGCCTCAGCAATAGGCTTGATGACGATGGCTTTTTTATTGGCATTACGATCACGTAGCTCAGCATATTCCTCGCGAATATTCTTTGAGAATTGTTCTTTGCCTTTTTTAGACAATAAGGCACTTACTACCTGCGCACTTTTGGAGGCATCTTTTACATGCACTACCGGCTCGTCGTATTCCGGTTCTATCTTAACAGCGGTATGCACTTTTGATGTGGTGGCTCCTCCAATCATTAAGGGGATGGTAAAGCCTGAACGTTTCATTTCTTTAGCCACGTTAACCATCTCTTCAAGTGAAGGCGTAATTAAGCCACTTAGGCCAATAATATCAACATCATATTCAATTGCTTTCTTAAGTATCTTTTCGGTAGGTACCATGACGCCCAGGTCAATAACCTCGTAGTTATTACAGCCTAAAATAACGCCAACAATATTTTTACCTATATCATGTACGTCACCTTTTACCGTAGCCATTAATATCTTTCCATTGCTCGAAGAGGCCCCTGTGCTTGCTTTTTCTTTTTCAATAATAGGTTGAAGAATAGCCACTGCTTTTTTCATCACGCGGGCTGTTTTAACTACCTGAGGCAAGAACATTCTTCCATCGCCAAAGAGCTCACCCACCACATTCATCCCATCCATCAATGGTTGTTCAATAATTTCCAGTGCTGTTGGGTATTTTTCCAATGCTTCACTAATATCCACATCTAAATAGTCACTGATCCCTTTTACAAGGCAATGCGTTAAGCGTTCTTCCAGTGTTCCTTCGCGCCATGCGGCTTGTTGTACATCGGCTCCTGCCTGCTGAGTGTTTTTTATGGTCTCGGCATATTCAACCATTCTGTCAGTGGCATCGGGGCGTTTATTAAAAACAATATCTTCAACGTAGCTTAATAACTCCTTTGGTATGTCATCGTAAATCTGTAGCATAGCCGGGTTAACTATTCCCATGTCCAAACCTTCTTTGATGGCATGATATAAAAATACCGAGTGAATGGCTTCCCGAACAACATTGTTTCCTCTGAATGAAAATGACAGGTTACTTATACCTCCACTAATATGAACATGAGGTAAATTTTCCTTAATCCATTTTGTAGCACTGATAAATTCTACCGCATAGTTATTGTGTTCTTCTATTCCTGTAGCAATAGCTAATACATTAGGGTCAAAGATGATATCCTGAGGAGGGAAATGAACAATTTCGGTAAGCAGTTTATAGGCTCTGCTGCATATCTCTTTGCGTCGTTCAAAGTTATCGGCCTGTCCTTTTTCATCAAAAGCCATTACTACCACGGCAGCTCCATATTTTTTTATGGTACGGGCATGTTCCAGAAAAATTTCTTCCCCCTCTTTTAAGCTGATGCTATTTACTACCGATTTACCTTGCAGGCATTTTAGTCCGGCTTCTATAACTTCGAACTTGGAGGAATCCACCATCACGGGAGCCTTTGAAACATCAGGGTCCGACATAAGCATATTCAGGAAGATCACCATTTCTTCTTTGGCGTCGAGCATGGCATCATCCATGTTCACATCAATAATTTGCGCCCCATTCTCTACTTGATGGCGTGCTATATCAACGGCTTCTTCGTATTTTTTTTCTTTGATCAGGCGCAAAAACTTGCGTGAGCCAGCTACATTACATCGCTCACCAATATTAACAAAGTTCGTATCTTTGCGCATCTGCAGCGATTCCAGTCCGCTGAGATGAGTAATAGGACTGGGTTTTGATTTTTTATGGGCATTGTACTTATCAGCCATTTTGGCCATGGCAGCAATGTGTTCAGGAGTGGTACCACAACAGCCTCCCAAAATATTTACCTTTCCATCTTCCAGCCACTTTCCTACCAAGTGCGACATCTGATCCGGAGTCTGGTCATATTCGCCAAACTGATTGGGCAAGCCTGCATTGGGATGAGTGCTGATGTAAAAGGGTGCTTTCTGTGATAACTCAGTTACATAAGGCTCTAATTCTGCGGCACCTAACGAACAGTTTAAACCAATGGATAAAATGTCCATGTGCGAAACAGAATCAATAAAGGCTTCGAGGGTTTGTCCTGATAAGGTTCTTCCACTGGCATCGGTTATGGTTCCTGATACCATTACGGGTACTTTTTGTCCTAATTTTTCCGACACCTCCTCAATGGCCAGTAATGCCGCTTTTGCATTAAGGGTATCAAAAACAGTTTCTATCATTAAAAGGTCAACGCCGCCTTTTATAAGGGCTTCTACCTGTTCGGCGTATGCTTCTTTAACTTTATCAAAAGTAGTAGCTCTGAATCCCGGGTTATTTACATCGGGCGAGAGTGATAGAGCCTTGTTAAGAGGACCAATAGCCCCACACACAAAGCGCGGTTTGTCAGGATTCTTTATGGTATATTCATCAGCTACCTCGCGGGCAATTTTTGCTGATTGGTAGTTGATGTCCCAAACTGCCGCTTGCATATCATAATCTGCCTGAGATATAGAAGTGGCATTAAAGGTATTGGTTTCAATAATATCAGCCCCAGCTTCGAGATATTTGGCATGAATTTCCCGGATCACTTGAGGTTTAGTGATGGAGAGAATGTCATTGTTACCCTTGATAGACATGTGGTAATCTTTAAACCTTTCTCCTCTGTAATCTTCTTCCTCCAATTTATAGGTTTGAATTAAACTACCCATTGCTCCGTCAAGAAGCAATATTCTTTCCTCAATGGACTTGTATAATATCTCTGTTCTGTTCATAAATACTGCTTGTTCGCGAAAAGCTAACTTTTAATTAGCGGTGTAATTGTGAAAATATGACTTTTGTCACGCCAAATATAAAATAAGTTGCAAAAATAGGAAAAACTGTTGGTTTTATATAGGCATTGCACAGAGAATTATGTCGCAGCATAAAGAACTCATAAAAAGCACCATCAAACAAGGAAGAGAGGCTGTGTGTTGAAAAAAATAAAATGGTTTAAAAGAGGTGAGAATAAATGAGTTTAGTGTTATTTATATAGGATTCTTGTTTTTTTGCCCGTTCTGTGAATCTTCTTTTTTTATATTTGTGCAAAAAAAAGGCAATGTCTCAAAAATATTTCGAACAACTTTTTGAATCGTTTAATCATAAAAATATTCTTGTATTAGGAGATGTAATGATCGACTCCTATTTATGGGGCGATGTTAATCGTATTTCACCTGAGGCTCCTGTGCCTATTCTTTCGGGTATTGGAAGAGAAGATCGTTTGGGAGGTGCGGCTAATGTGGCTTTAAATATTCAATCATTGGGTGCAAATCCTGTTTTGTGCTCAGTTATTGGAGATGATGCCATGAGTCATGATTTTATTAAGCTCCTAGAAAAACAGGGCTTAATTGCAGATGGTATTGTGAGGTGTTCAAGCAGAAAAACTACTGTAAAAACGCGTGTGATTAGTCAAAAACAACACCTGTTAAGAATAGATGAGGAAGTATGCAGCCCGATAGCTAAAATGACTGAGGATAAATTAATGGCTAAAATTGAGAGGCAGATTGATACGCACAGGATTGATGCCTTAATTTTTGAGGATTATGATAAGGGCGTAATTACTCCCAGTGTGATTGAAAAGGTAGTAAGCTTAGCCAATAGTAAAGGAATACCAACACTTGTTGATCCTAAAAAACGAAATTTCATGGATTACAAGGGAGTTACCTTTTTCAAACCTAACTTTAAAGAGTTTAATGAGGGATGTAAGCTGGAGCTGAAAAAAGGAGGAAGTGCAGAATTAATGACGGCCGGTGAAAAATTTCAGAAACAGCAGGGTATAGATATTTTAATGATTACGTTATCGGAACATGGCGTGTTTGTAAAGCAAAATGGCGAAGTTCCAAGTATCATACCTGCAGAAATTAGAAATATAGCCGATGTGTCAGGAGCTGGAGATACCGTGATTAGTGTGAGTGCGCTTTGTTTAATAGAAAACGTAAGGCCGGCATTAATTGCTCGTATAGCCAATATGGCCGGAGGATTGGTGTGTGAAGAGTCCGGTGTCGTCTCAGTAAATAAAGAGTTGTTACTGAAGGAATGCTGCCAGAAAATTGATGAATAAAAGTTTTTGTTAGATTAGTATAGTATCTTGGTTTGATATATGAAACTTTTATCAGGGATTTCGTATATATTTTAATTAAAAGTTTAACTTTGACAGTCGTTTATGTATGCTTTTTTGTGAATAAAATTCAAGCAATAAGCTGATAATTAACGAGTTTGTAATGTTTGAGGTGATATTAATTGCAAAAATATTTTAATGACCACAATATGGGAAAAATCATTGCTTTAGCAAATCAAAAAGGAGGAGTTGGTAAAACTACTACCGCAATTAATCTGGCTGCTAGTCTGGCAGTTTTAGAATATAAGATTTTGGTAGTTGATGCAGATCCACAGGCTAATGCTACATCGGGATTGGGGTTTGATTTAAAGGAGATTGAATCCAGTATATATGAGTGTATAGTAGATGGAATAGAACCTTCTTCGGCATTGCTTAAAACGAATATTGAGGGATTGGATATTCTTCCTTCACATATTGACCTGGTTGGAGCCGAGATTGAAATGCTAAATCGCTCTAATAGGGAGAATGTGTTAAAGGATGTATTGGGAAAAGTAAAAGATCAATATGATTTTATATTGATTGACTGTTCTCCATCACTAGGTTTAATTACCGTAAATTCTTTAACCGCAGCTGATTCCGTCATTATTCCTGTTCAATGTGAGTATTTTGCATTAGAGGGATTAGGTAAATTATTAAATACCATTAAAATTATTCAGAGTAGGTTGAATACCACTTTGGCTATTGAAGGGTTTTTACTGACAATGTATGATTCTCGCTTGCGTTTATCTAATCAGGTAGTGGAAGAGGTACAGCGTCATTTTCAGGATATGGTATTTGAAACATTGATTACACGGAATATAAAATTGAGTGAAGCGCCAAGTTACGGTAAAGCGGTGGTTGAGTATGATGCCGCATCGAAAGGAGCGATTAACTATTTAAATTTGGCCCGCGAATTGCTACAAAAAAATAATATGACTAAAATCGATAATAAAGACAAAGTCATTCAGTAATAAATAAAAAATTAAAATGTGATGCAGATACTACTGTTATCTGCTAATTAAATATATAAATGGCAAAAAAGAATGCTTTAGGAAGAGGGCTGGGTGCTCTTATAGAGAGTGCTGATGAGGTGACCAGAGGGAAGCCTTTGTCGGGTATGGATGAAATAGACGTT